>NZ_JBTOLW010000037.1:0-32561 GCF_054552115.1 Pseudohaliea sp.
CCCCTCCCCCCCCCCCTCAGCGTGAAGGGGTGCGGGGGGGGAGGGGGGGGGGGGGGGTTTTTTTCCCACAAAAAGAGAGGAGGGGGGGCAGGCCGAACCCCCCCCCCCCCCCCCCCCCCCGACAAGCTGCGACAAGCGGGGACTTCCCTGCCGGGACACTCAGAAAACAGGCCTTCGCCTGATCGCGGGGGGTCAGGGACGGTGCTCCCGGGCCAGGTAGTCGTGGGACTGCATCTCCTGCAGCCGCGACAGGGTGCGCTCGAATTCGAAGTCGAGGCCCCCGCCCTCGTAGAGCGACAGGAGTGGGCAGTCGGCGGCGATCACCAGCTTCACGTTGCGGTCGTAGAACTCGTCCACGAGGTTAATGAAGCGCCGCGCGCTGTCGTCCGTGGCCCGCCCCAGGGGCCGCAGCCCGGAGAGGAGGACGGCGTGGAACACCCGCGCCAGCTCGATGTAGTCGTTCTGGGAGCGCGGGCCGCCGCAGAGTTCCTCGAACTCGAACCAGGCCACGTCGTCGGCCAGGCAGCGCGCGGTAAGGTAGCGCCCGTTCACCTCCAGCCGCTGCCACGGCTGCCCGGCCTCCGGGGCCAGGCGGGTGAAGAAGTCCTCGAGGGCCGCGGTGGCAGCCTCGCCCAGGGGGTGGTGGTAGAGCGGCGCCCGCTCGAGGGTCCGCAGCCGGTAGTCGATGCCGCCGTCCACGTTCAGCACCCGGGTGTGCGCCTCGATCAGGGCGATGGCGGGCAGGAAACGCTGCCGCTGCAGGCCGTTCTCGTAGAGACGCTGCGGCGGAATGTTCGAAGTCGCGACCAGGGTGATGCCGCGGGCGAAGAGCGCCTCCATGAGGTTGCCGAGGATCATGGCGTCGGCAATGTCGCTGACGAAGAATTCGTCGAAGCAGAGCACCTCGGTCTCGCCGGCCAGCCGGTCGGCGACTCGATCCAGGGGGTTCTTCTCTCCCGCCAGAGCCTTCAGCTCGCGGTGCACGTGCTGCATGAAACGGTGGAAGTGCACCCGCTGCCGCCCCGCCGCGGGCAGGCAATCATAGAAGGTATCCATGAGCCAGGTCTTGCCGCGGCCGACGCCGCCCCAGAGATAGAGGCCGGTCTCCGGGACCCGCGGACGCCGTCGCAGCCGCGCCAGCGCAGCGCCGAGGCCGCGGCCGCGGGCCCGGCGCTCCGCCAGGCGCGAGAACAGGTCATCAAGCGCGGCCACGGCCTCCGCCTGCGCCGGATCGCGGGCAAAGCCGTGCTCCTCGATATCCTGTTCGTAACGTTCCAGCGGCGTGGCCAAGCCCCTGCCTCCCCCGGGCCGGATGGGCGCGCTACTCTAGCCGCGGCGTGCATAGTTGGCAATGAATGTTGCAGGAATCCTCGCCGCCCGCGCCGGCGGCGCGCTATACTTCAGTTGTCCCCCAATGACCCTGCAACGCTTCTATTCCAGCTTTTTTACGGAGTGATTCTCATGTACAGCATCGACATACTGATCGGCACCGGACTCTGCGCACTCATCGTCGGGGGACTGCTCGGCATGCTCTTCGGTCGCAAATCCACCGCCGGCAGTCAGCAGGCTCGGGAGCTCGAAAAGCGCATCGACCAGCTCACGCGCGACAAGCAGGCCTACGAGAACCGGGTCACCGAGCACTTCGTGGAAACCGCCGACCGGCTCAATGCGCTCACCGACATGTACCGCGGCATCCACGAGCACCTCGCCGAAGGCGCCAGCACGCTCTGCGTGGGCAAGAACGACGTCAGCGTGAAGCGTCTCGGTGGCACCGGGGACGACAGCGAAGTGCCCCAGGATGCCATGAACATCGAGCCGCCGCGGGACTACGCACCCAAGAACGAGGGCGAGACCGGCATGCTCAACGAAAGCTTCGGCATCGAGCGGGAGCCGACGCCGGGCGCCGGGCAGAACCTCGCGGACGCCGACGAGGCCGAGGATGTTCGCGAGGAGGCCAGCGCCGGCACGGGCGAGGGTGAGAACGAAAGCGAGAAAGAGAGCGAGCGCAAGGAAAACGCCTGACCGCCCGCCCCGCAGCCGCTGGCCGCCGTGCGGCCGGCGGCCCCGGGCCCCGCTGCCGGGCATTGACCGCCCGGCCCTCCCGCACTTCTGCCCGGCACCTCAGGCCGGGTTGTCGCAATCCAGGAACTCGAGCTCGAGGCCGAAACGTTCGGCCATGACCGCTCCAAGCGCCTGCACGCCGTAGCGCTCCGTGGCGTGATGCCCCGCTGCGAAGAACTGCACTCCCTGCTCCCGGGCACTGTGTACCGTGGGCTCTGATACCTCGCCGGTGATGTAGGCATCCGCACCCGCGGCCGCGGCCGCGTCGATGTAGCCCTGGGCAGCCCCGGTGCACCAGGCCACGCGGCGCAGCGTGGCGCCCGGCTCGCCGATATGCAGCGGCTCCCGGGCCGTGAGCGCCGCCAGCCGTCCGGCCAGGGCGGCGCCGGTGAGGGGCTCGGCGAGGTTGCCGATGGCCCCCACGCCATCGCTCGCATCGCGGTGCAGCGGTTCGACGTCGACGATGCCGAGGCGCCGGCCCAGCTCGGCGTTGTTGCCCACCGCCGGGTGCGCATCCAGCGGCAGGTGATAGGCAATGAGAGAAAGATCGTTGCCGAGCAGCGTCGCCAGGCGGCGGCGCTTCATGCCGACTACCCGCGGGTCCTCCCCGCGCCAGAAATAGCCGTGGTGTACGAGCAGCGCATCCGCGCCCCAGGCGACCGCTGCATCGAGCACGGACTGGTTGGCAGTGACGGCGCAGGCGAGCCGGCCGACCACGGGACGGCCGGCGACCTGCAGCCCGTTCGGGCAGTAGTCGCGGAAGCGCGCGGGCTCGAGCAGCTGGTCCATGGCGGCGACGAGCTCCTCCAGGGCGACGGTCATGGGCTCTCCTCAGGTGTATCGCGGGTCAGTCGAAGCGGAACCGCTGGCGCCCGCCTCTGCCTCCCGTCGCGGCCGGCCGCCTGAAAAGAGCGGCGCGAGCGCTGAAACAGGGAGGACGCGCGCGAAAGCGATCCTTCATCATATAGAATGCGGTTTTCAGGGTGCAATTCCGGCCCGGCCGGAAGACTCACGGAGGAAAGAGGCATGCTCAGCTGGCTTCGCGTCGCGGCCTGGCCGGTGGCCGCCGGCATCCTCGCGGCGCTGCTCGTCCTGGAGCGCTGGGTGCTGCCAAGCGGCGAGGCCGGCGGCGATTCCGGAAAGGCGCAGAGCTACGCCGCCGCGGTCCAGGCCGCCACCCCCGCCGTGGTCAACATCTACACCCGCAAGGTGGTCCCCACGCGCGCGGGGCGCCTGCTGAACGACCCTTTCTGGCGCCAGTTCGTTCCGCGCAACCAGCCCCGCCAGCGTATCGAGCAGAGCCTCGGCTCCGGGGTGATCTTCTCCGACGCCGGCCACATCGTCACCAACAACCACGTGATCGACGGCGCCGACGCCATCCAGGTGCTCCTCGGCGACGGCCGCAACGCGGCCGCGCGGATCATCGGCACAGACCGGGCCACGGACCTCGCCCTGCTCAAGATCGACCTGCCGGACCTGACCCCGATCGCGCTCGGCAACTCCGCCGATGCGCGCGTCGGCGACGTGGTCCTGGCGATCGGCAACCCGCTGGGCTTCGGCCAGTCGGTGACCCAGGGCATCATCTCGGGCCTGGAGCGCTACGGCCTCGAGGGCGTCTACGAAAGCTACATCCAGACCGACGCCATCATCCACCAGGGCAATTCCGGTGGTGCGCTCGTGGACTCGCGGGGGCGCCTCCTCGGTATCAATACGCTCATTTACACCTCGGACCAGCGGGCCGCCAGCGGCGCCGCGGGGATCGGCATCGGCCTGGCGATTCCCGTGGACCTCGCCCGCTTCGTGGTAGGCGACCTCATCGAGTACGGGCGGGTCATCCGCGGCTGGCTCGGGGTGCAGGTGGAACCCCGGCTCCTGCGCAACGGCGACGGCCCCACGGGGCAGGCGCTGGTCGTCACCGCGGTGGCCGAGGGTGGCCCGGCGCAGAAGGCCGGGCTGCAACCGGACGACGTCATCACCCACTTCAACGGGGAACCGGTGGAGGACGTGCGCCGGAGCATGTACGACATCGCGCTGCTCCGTCCCGGTGACAGCCTCAGCATCACCGCCATCCGCGGCAGCCAGACCGTGGACCTGCATGCCGTGGTCGGCGCCCAGACCCAGTCACCGGGCACGGACAGCCCGCCCTCTCCCTAGCGGGAACCCCCGCTATCCGGGTTCGCGTCCCGGCGGTACTCGGCGCTGCGCGCGTGCGCCGTGAGCGATTCACCGCGGGCGAGCGTCGAGGCGACGGCGCCGAGCACCCGCGCCCCCGCCGCGCTCACGTGAATGATGGAACTGCGCTTCTGGAAGTCGTACACGCCAAGGGGCGAGAAGAAGCGCGCGCTGCCGGCCGTGGGCAGCACGTGGTTGGGGCCGGCGCAGTAGTCGCCGAGGGCCTCGGCGCTGTAGCGGCCGAGGAAGATGGCCCCGGCGGCGCGAATCGAGGGCAGCAGCGCCTCCGGGTCCGCCACCGACAGCTCGAGGTGCTCCGGGGCGATACGGTTGGAAAGACGCACGGCCTCGTCAAGGTCCGCGGTCTGCACCAGGGCACCGCGCCGCGCCAGGGAGGCGGCAATGATCTCGCGGCGCTCCTGCTGCGGCAGCAGCGCCTCGATTGCCGCGGCCACGGCATCGAGAAACGCCGCATCCGGTGACAGCAGCAGGGCCTGGGCGTTCTCGTCGTGCTCGGCCTGGGAGAACAGGTCCATGGCGATCCACGCCGGGTCCGTGTCCCCGTCACAGATGATGAGGATTTCCGAGGGGCCGGCGACCATGTCGATACCGACGCGGCCGAAGACCTGGCGCTTGGCCTCGGCGACGTAAGCATTGCCCGGGCCGACAATCTTGTCCACCGCGGTGATGCTGCCGGTGCCGAAGGCCAGGGCCGCGACGGCCTGCGCACCGCCAATCGTATAGACCCGGCTCACCCCGGCCAGGGCTGCGGCCGCCAGCACCAGCTCGTTGAGCTCGCCGCCCGGTGCCGGCACCACCATGGTGATCTCTTCGACACCGGCGACATGCGCCGGCAGGGCGTTCATGAGCACCGAGGAGGGATAGCTGGCCTTGCCACCGGGCACGTAGACACCGACGCTGCCAAGCGGGGTGACCTGCTGGCCCAGCACGTTGCCGTGCTCGTCCGTGTAGCGCCAGCTCTCCCCGAGCTGTCGCTCGTGGTACTCGCGGATCCGGGCCGCCGCCACTGCAAGGGCCTCCCGCTCGACTGCCGGCAGCCCGTCCAGGGCGGCCTGCAGCCGGCCGGCGGGCACCGTAAGCCCGGCAATGCTGTCCGCGGCCAGGCTGTCGAAGCGCGCCGTGTAGTCGAGGACGGCAGCATCGCCGCGCGCCTCGACATCCGCGAGGATCTCCATGACCCGCGCCTGCACCGTCGCCGCGTCCGCCTCCCCCGCGGGCGCCAGCGCCGCGAGCGCCGCGTCGAAATCAGCGGAGCGCGTATCGAGGCGGGCGATCATGCCGCCAGCCCGCCGGCGGGCAGCGCGGCCTCCATGTCCGCAAGCAGCTGCGTGATGGGCTCGTGCGCTGCCCGCAGGGAGGCCTTGTTGACCACCAGCCGGGAGCTCACGGCAGCAATTTCCTCGAGGGGCTCGAGACCGTTCGCCCGCAGCGTGTTGCCGCTGTCGACGATATCGACGATCAGGTCTGACAGACCCATGGTCGGAGCCAGCTCCATGGCGCCATAGAGCTTGATGATATCCGCCTGCACGCCGCGGGCGGCGAAGTGCCGGCGGGCGACATTGACGAACTTCGTCGCCACGCGCACCCGGGAGCCCGTGGGCCGCCAGCCCGTGGGGGCAGCCGTCATGAGCCGGCAGCGCGCGATGCCGAGGTCCAGCGGCTCGTAGAGCCCTTCCGCGCCCTGCTCGAGGAGCATGTCCTTGCCGACGACACCGAGGTCGGCGGCGCCGTGGCGCACGTAGGTCGGCACGTCCGTGCCGCGCAGCACCAGGAGCCGCAGCCCCGGGCGGTTGCTGTCGAAAACCAGCTTGCGACTGCTGGCGATGTCCTCCGCGGGCTCGATGCCCGCCCGGGCCAGCAGCGGCAGGGTCTCAGCGAGGATCCTGCCCTTGGTCAGGGCAAGGGTGAGCGTGCCGGCCACGGCTCTAGCCCTGCCACTCGTCCGGGGTGAAGGTGCGGATGTTCACCGCGTGGATCGAGCCCGCGGCGATACTCTCGCGCAGCGCGCCGTAGACGAGCTGCTGTTTCTTCACCGGGCGCAGGCCGGCGAACACGTCGCCGACCACCGTGATGTCATAGTTGCTGCCGGCACCCTCGACCTGCACCTCGCAACCCTCGAGCTCCCGTTCCACCAATGCCTTGACCGTCGCTGCGTCCACCCTGTACCTCCTGCTGCTGCCAGCCCTCGCCTGCCTCGCCGGGCCTGCTCAGGCGTCGTCGTTCACGCCCTCGGTCGTCCAGTTGGCGATGACCTCGTCAAGGTCGCCGTCGTACTTGCGGGCCGAAGCCTCGAACTGGCTGCGGTAGATCTGGCCGAGGTTCACGTCCTCGACGATCAGGTTACGGATCAACCAGCTGCCGTCACGCTCCCGGGCCATGGTATAGGTGACAACGTAGGGCTGCGCCTCGTCGCTGTAAATCAGCTGCCTGAGCGTCGCCCGGCCGCCTTCTTCCCGGCTGCCGTCCTCGTCCAGCTCGACCCGCGAGCCGTTAAAGGCGAGCAGCCCCTTGCTGTAGGTCCGCACCAGCCCCTTGCGCATGGTTTCCGTGAAGCGCTCGAGCTGGTCCCGGAGCTTCTGCCGTCCCGCCTCGTCGAGGGAGCGGTAGCGCTCGCTGGTGGCGTAATCGCCCATGACGCCGCGGGCGAAGCCGCGGAAGTCCACCACCGGGTCCAGCACCTCGTGCACGGCCTCGTAGTAGCGCTCCGGGTTCTCGTCCACGTAGCCCTGGGCCGACTCGATCACCTCGAGGACCTCCTCCGTCGTCTCCCGGAGTGTCTGCGCCGCGCTGCTCGGCTCCTTGGCGACCGCCTGCGCAGCGCTGCCGCCTGCCATGGTGATTACCACGGTGGCGGCCAGCAGCCAGCGCAGCGCGCCGCCCCGGAGGCCTGCCATCCGTTCCGCTTGTGCTTTCATGGGCATCCCGATTCGTCCTGTATGCTGCGGCGGCCCGGGCGAGCGGTTAGAATCCGCTTCATGCCAACTGACGCCACCGTCCCGGGTCCGCCATTGTACTACGTTTCGACCCGCGTTCCGTATGACCACGGCTCCGCCGCCGGGTTTCCCGTCGCCGGCCCGGGGCCGGGAAGCACCGCCGCATGATCCTGGCAGCCGCAGCGGTCATTATCGGCCTTGTGCTCCTGGTCTGGAGCGCCGACCTCTTCGTCGCCGGCGCCGCCTCCATCGCCGAGAACCTCGGCCTGTCCCCCGTGATCATCGGGCTGACCATCGTTTCCCTCGGCACCTCCGCGCCGGAGATCCTCGTTTCCATCACCGCCGCCCTGGCCGGCGCCGGGGAGCTCGCCGTGGGCAATGCACTCGGTTCGAACATCGCCAACATCGGTCTCGTCCTCGGGCTGACGGTGCTCATCGTGCCCATGCTCATCCGCCAGGGCTGCGTGCGCGTGGAGTTGCCGACCCTGCTCCTGGTCACCCTCGGCACCTGGGTGCTCCTGCTTGACGGTGTGCTGTCCCGCTTCGACGGCCTGCTGATGATGGGCGGCCTCGCCCTGATCCTCGTGCAGATGGTGCGCGCGCAGGCTGGGAACCGGATCGTCCGGGAAGAGAGCGAGGAAGAGGAGCTGCCGCACCTGAAACCCCTGCGCGCCTGGTTCGCCTTTCTCGCCGGCCTCGCCCTGCTCGTCGGCAGCTCCCGGCTGCTGGTCTGGGGGGCGACGACCATCGCCGCGCAGCTCGGCGTCTCCGAGCTGGTCATCGGCCTGACGATCGTCGCCGTGGGCACCAGCCTGCCGGAGCTCGCCGCGACGCTCGCCGGCGCCCTGAAGGGACACACGGAGATCGCCATCGGCAATGTCATCGGCTCGAACCTGTTCAACCTGCTCGCGGTCATGTCGGTACCGGGCGTCGTCGCCCCGCTGGCGCTGTCCGGCGACGTGCTCACCCGCGACTACCCGGCCATGGCGGCGGGCACCTTCCTCCTCGCCGTCGCCATCTACACGGGGCACCACCGGCGCCGCGCCGAGGGCGGGTACAGCTACCTGGGCCGGGCGGTGGGGTTGTTGTTGACGAGCTTCTACGCGCTGTACTATTACGCGCTTGCCTTGAGCCTCTAGTGGCCCTCCCGTAGTGACCCTCCCGTAGTGACCCTCCCGAGACGCCCGATGACCCATGCCGCCCCGCCCAGCTACGTCGACTCCGCCCGCCGCACCGTGCGCATGGAAGCGGCTGCGGTCGCGGCCCTGGAGCAGCGCATCGGCAGCGAGTTCGCCCGCGCCTGCGAGCTGCTGCTCGGCACCCGCGGCCGGGTGGTCGTCACGGGCATGGGCAAGTCCGGCCACATCGGCACCAAGATCGCGGCGACGCTGGCGAGTACCGGCACACCCGCCTTCTTCGTGCACCCCGGCGAGGCAAGCCACGGCGACATGGGCATGATCACCGGCGACGACTGCGTCCTCGCCCTGTCGAACAGCGGCAGCACCAACGAGGTGGTGATGCTGCTGCCGCTGCTCAAGCGCCTGGGCACGCCGCTGGTGAGCATGACCGGCAACCCGTCCTCGACGCTGGCGCAGGCGGCGGACGCCCATCTCGATACCGGCGTCGAGACCGAGGCCTGCCCGCTCGATCTCGCGCCCACCTCGAGCACGACCACGGCCCTGGTCATGGGCGACGCGCTCGCCATCGCGCTGCTCGAGGCCCGCGGCTTCACTGCCGAGGACTTCGCCTTCTCCCACCCCGGCGGCGCCCTCGGTCGCAAGCTGCTGCTGATGGTCGAGGACGTCATGCGCAGCGGCCCGGAGATCCCCCGGGTCACCCCGGAAACGCCGCTGGGCGAAGCGCTGCTGGAAATCTCTGCCAAGGGCCTGGGCATGACCACCGTTGTCGACGGCGACCACCTCGAGGGTGTATTCACCGACGGTGACCTGCGGCGCGCGATCGATGCCCGCATCGACATCAACGAGACGCCCATCGGTGACCTGATGACGCGCAAGGCCCGCACCATCAGCGAAGGCATGCTCGCCGCCGAGGCCCTGCGCATCATGGAAGAGAACCGCATCAGCGCGCTCGTGGTGGTCGGCGACCACGGCGAGCCCGTCGGTGTGGTCAGCCTCCTCGGCCTGCTCCAGGCCGGCATTGCCTGAGGCCGCCGGTGATCGATCGCGCCCGCGCCAGCGCCCTGCGCCTCCTGGCCCTAGACGTCGACGGCGTCCTCACGGACGGCCGCCTCTATTACGGCAATGACGGCGAGGAACTGAAAGCGTTCAACATCAAGGACGGCCTGGGCCTCAAGCTCCTGCAGCGGGCCGGGGTGGCCGTGGCCATCATCACGGGACGCCGCTCGCAGATCGTCGAACGCCGCGCCGCCGAGCTCGGTATCGCCCACGTGGTGCAGGGGCGAGAGGACAAGCGCGTGGCCCTCGAGGAGCTCTGCGCCAGCCTCGGCCTCGAGCTCACGCAGTGCGCCTACATGGGCGATGACCTGCCGGACCTCGGCGCGCTGCGCGCGGCGGCCATCGGCCTCGCCCCCGCCGACGCGGTAGCCGCGGTGGCCGCGGCCGCCGACTGGCAGAGCCGCTATGCCGGCGGCGCCGGCTGTGTGCGCGAGGCCTGCGAGCAGCTGCTGCACGCCATGGACCGTCGCGAGGCCATCGAGGCGGTCTACCGGTGAAGCGCTTCGCCGCCCTGCTGCTGGCCGGTGCCGCCCTGCTGGCAACGGGGGCGCAGGCACTGCCCGGGGACCGCGAGCAGCCCATCGCCGTCGAGGCAGACCGCGCCGTGCGCGACGAAAAAGCGGGCGAGACGGTCTACAGCGGCGCCGTGCGCCTGGTGCAGGGCAGCCTGATCATCGAGGCGGACGAGCTCATCATCTACCACAGCCGAGACCTCGCCGAACGCGTGGTGGCCACCGGCGAGCCGGCCCGCATGCAGCAGCAGCCCGAGGTCGGCGAGGCCGTGATCCACGCCGCCGCCCGGCGCATCACCTATTTCACCGCCGAGGAGCGCGTCCTGCTCGAGGAGGACGCCGAGGTCGAGCAGGACGGCGCCACGGTGCGCGGCGATCGCATCGACTACCTGATTCGCGAGCAGCTGGTCCGCGCCGATGCGGCCGACAGCGGCGGCGAGCGGGTACAGGTGGTGATCCCGCCGCGCCTGGCCAACGAGGCGGAGAACCCGGCAGAGGCCGATGACAGCGACGCTGCGGGGACCGCGCCGGCAACGCCTTCCGGGGCGGCGCCCGACGCAGCGGCTGAAACGGCGGCCGACCCCGCCGATGCAGGAGCGACGCCCGATGGCGGAACTGAAGGCGAGTAAGCTGGCCAAGGCCTACGGCGGGCGCCCGGTGGTGCGGGACGTCTCCCTCGCCGTGGAGAGCGCCCAGGTCGTCGGCCTGCTGGGCCCGAACGGGGCCGGCAAGACGACCTGCTTCTACATGATCGTCGGCATCATCCGCGCCGATGCGGGGCAGATCACCATCGATGGCGAGGACATCATCGGTCTGCCCATGCACGAGCGGGCGCGCCGGGGCATCGGCTACCTGCCCCAGGAGGCCTCCGTGTTCCGCAAGCTGTCCGTCGGCGACAACCTGATGGCCATCCTGGAGACGCGGCGGGACCTCACCCGCGCCCAGCGCCGGGAGCGCCGGGACGAACTGCTCGAGGAGTTCCACGTCGCGCACCTGCGGGGCAGCCTCGGCCAGGCCCTGTCCGGCGGCGAGCGCCGCCGGGTGGAGATCGCCCGGGCGCTGGCCACGGAACCGGCCTTCATTCTCCTCGACGAGCCTTTCGCCGGTGTCGACCCGATCTCCGTATCGGACATCAAGGAGATCATCCGCCACCTGCAGCACCGCGGCATCGGTGTCCTTATCACGGACCACAACGTGCGCGAGACCCTCGACATCTGCGAGACAGCCTACATCGTCGGTGAGGGTCGCATCATCGCCGCCGGCTCCCCCCAGGCCGTGCTCGACAACCCGGAAGTCCGCAAGGTCTATCTCGGCGATACCTTCCGCCTCTGAAGGCACCGGCAGAGAGCGCTCGCGGCACCGCCAGGGGCGGGCCTCGAGGGTCTTCGCCACGATTCTTGACGGGCGTCAATGGCCCGGGCACCAATCTCTGCAATTTCCGCGCCAGTCCGTTGCCTCCGCCGGCGGGCCGGCGCTACACTGCACTCGAACAGGGCAAAGGAACGCCTCCCCCTCGCGATCATGAAGCAAGCACTGCAACTCAAGCTGGGCCAGCAGCTGACCATGACGCCGCAGCTGCAGCAGGCAATCAAGCTGCTGCAGCTGTCGACGCTGGACCTGCAGCTCGAGATTCAGCAGGTGCTGCAGAGCAACCCGATGCTCGAGCTCGACGAGGGCGACGACGACGCGCCCCTGGAGAGCCCCGAGCCCGGCGAGAACCTCACAGCCAGCAACGGCGAGGGCCCCCTGGAGAGCCTCGAGCGCACCGCGGCGGGGGATGGCGAGAGCGGCGACTACGAGCCGACCATGCCCGAGGACCTGCCCGTGGACACGCAGTGGGAAGACCTCGTGCCCTCTTCCGCGCCCTCCGCGCCGGGCCCGGCGGCCGAGGGCGCCGACTACGACATGGACAGCCGCAATGCCAGCGTCCAGAGCCTTCACGACCACCTGCTCTGGCAGCTCAATCTCACCCGCCTGTCGGACCTCGACCGCGCGATCGCCCTGGCCATCATCGATGCCACCGACGACAACGGCCGCCTCACCAGCACCGTGGACGAGCTGCACATGCTCTGCGCGGCGGACTTCGAGGGCGAGATCGAGCGCGAGGAAGTGCTGGCCGTGCTCCACGCCCTGCAGCAGTTCGAGCCCACCGGCGTCTTTGCCGCGGACCTGCAGGAATGCCTGCTCCTGCAGCTCAGGCAGCTACCGCCGGGAACCCCCTGGCTGGAGCAGGCGCGCACCCTGGTCAGCCGCCACCTGGCACAGCTCGGCAACGGCGACTACGCGCAGATCCTGCGCCGCATGCGCCTCGACGAGGACGCGCTGCGCGGCGTCCTGCAGCTGCTTCAGACCCTCGACCCGTTCCCCGGCAAGCGTATCGGTGCCGACGACACCGAGTACGTCGTACCGGACGTGTTCGTGCGCAAACGCGAGGGCCGCTGGGTGGTCGAGCTCAACCCGGACATCGCGCCGCGGCTGCGCATCAACGACACCTATGCCGGGCTGATCCGGCGCGCCGACAACAGCGCCGAGAACACCTACCTGCGCGATAACCTGCAGGAGGCCCGCTGGTTCCTGAAGAGCCTGCAGAGCCGCAACGAGACCCTGCTCAAGGTGGCCTCGGAAGTCGTCTCCCACCAGCGCAACTTCCTCGAGTACGGCGAAGAGGCGATGAAGCCGCTGGTGCTCCATGACATTGCCGAGGCCGTGTCGATGCACGAATCGACCATCTCCCGGGTCACCACGCGCAAGTACATGCATACCCCCCGGGGCATTTTCGAGCTGAAGTACTTTTTTTCCAGCCACGTCGCCACGACCGCGGGCGGCGCCTGTTCCTCAACGGCGATCCGCGCGCTCATCCGCAAGCTCATCGCGGCGGAGAACCCGCGCAAACCGCTCAGCGACAGCCGGCTCGCGCAGCTGCTGGAAGAACAGGGCATCAAGGTGGCCAGGCGGACGATCGCGAAGTACCGGGACAGCCTTTACATCCCGCCGTCCAGCGAGCGCAAGCGCCTGGTCTGAGAACTGAGCGCCCGGCCACGACCCGGGCATACCTGCGTTGCAACGCACAAGGAGTCCAGTATGCAACTCAACATCAGCGGCCATCACGTCGACGTTACCGACCCGCTCCGCGACTATGTGGAAAGCAAGTTCGAGCGGCTCCAGCGCCACCACAGCCACATTACCAACATGGAAGTCACTCTCATCGTCGAAAAGCAGGTACAGAAGGCCGAGGCCAACGTGCACATCTCCGGTGCGGACATCTTTGCCGCCGCGGAATCGGACGACATGTACGCCGCCATCGACGCGCTCGCCGACAAGCTCGACCGGCAGCTCATCAAGCACAAGGAAAAGGCGCGGCCGCACTAGGACAGGCGCATGCGAGAACTTGAGGAACTGCTGTCACCGGCGCGTACCCGGCGGGACGTGCCGGGGGCCAGCAAGAAAGCCATCTTTGAAGAGGTCGCCGCGCTTGTCGCGGCGGACCACCCGGACCTCGACCCCGGTGATTTCATCGGCAAGCTGCTTGCCCGGGAGAAGCTCGGCAGTACCGGCCTGGGTGGCGGCATCGCCATTCCGCACTGCCGCCTCGCGAGCTGTACCCGGCCCCTGGGCGCGCTGGTCACCCTGCGTGAACCGGCGGACTTCGATGCCCCGGACGACGCCCCGGTGGATATCCTCTTCGTCCTGCTGGTGCCCGAGGAAGCGCACCAGGAGCACCTCGACATCCTCGCCGCCATCGCGCGCCTGTTCAGCCAGCCCGCGCTGCGCGCGGCCCTGCGCGCCTGCGACAGCGACCGGGTGCTCTACGACACCGCGATCGGCTGGGAAGGCTGACAGCCCGTGGACCTCGTCATCATCAGCGGCCGCTCCGGCTCCGGCAAGAGTACGGCCCTGCACCAGCTGGAGGACGAGGGCTACTATGCGATCGACAACCTGCCCGCGTCGCTGCTGCCGGCACTGGTCGGTCACGCCCCGGCCCTGGCCCGGGACGGTGCCGGCGTCGCCGTGTGCATCGATGCCCGCAACGCGGCCGCGGACCTTTCACGGATCGACGCCATCCTGGCCGGGCTGCCGGACACCGTGCGCCTGCGCACGCTCTACCTCGACGCGGACGAGGCGACGCTCCTCAAGCGCTTCAGCGAGACGCGGCGCCGGCACCCGCTGGCGAGCCACGAACTGCCCCTCGCCGAGGCGATCTGCCGGGAGCAGGCCCTGCTCGAGCCCCTCGCCACCGAGGCGGGGCTCACCCTCGACACGAGCGAGATGACCATTCACGAGCTGCGCGATGCCGTACGCCAGCGCCTCGTCGGCACCGGGGCCGGCGTCCTCTCGCTGCTGGTGCAGTCCTTCGGCTTCAAGCGCGGCGTACCGGCCGACGCGGACCTGGTGTTCGACGTCCGCATGCTGCCCAACCCGCACTGGAGCAAGGAGCTGCGCCTGCTGACCGGCCGGGACCAGCCGGTGCAGGCGTTCCTGGAGGCGCAACCACTGACCGGCGAGCTGTTCCTGGAGCTGGCGGGGTTCCTCGACCGCTGGCTGCCGCACTATGGCAGCGGTGCCCGCAGCTACCTGACCATCGCCCTCGGCTGCACCGGTGGACAGCACCGCTCCGTGTACATGGCCGAGCGGCTCTTCGCCCACCTGGCGGCCCACCACGGCCCGGTACACCTCAGGCACCGGGAGCTCGGATAGTGGCAGTCGAGCGGCGCGAAGTCATGATCATCAACAAGCTCGGGCTGCACGCCCGGGCCGCCGCGAAGTTCGTGAGCTGCGCGGCCGCCTATTCCGCCCGCGTCCGTGCCGGTCGCGGCGACGGCGGCGAGCTCGTCGACGGCAAGAGCATCATGGCGGTGATGATGCTCGCCGCGGGCAAGGGAACGGCACTGGTCCTCGAAGCCGAGGGCGAGGACGCCGGCGCGGCGCTCAGCGCCCTCTGCGCTCTGATAGACAATCGTTTCGAGGAGGAGGAGTAGGAGGAACAGCCCCCGGCTCCGCCGCAGCGCGGGTTCTGTTGTTGTCGCCCGGTCTTTACCGGATAATTTCAGCCGCCCCGCCCACCCACCCCCGGACCGAGCGACGCGATGACCAGCGCTGAACCGCACAGCCACAAGCCGCTTGACCGGGTCACGCAGGCCCTGGAGCAGGGCACCCTGGGCGACGTCAGCCGCATGCTCCGCAAGATGGAGCCCGCCGACGCGGCGCACCTCCTCGAGTCCTCGCCGCCGCGCTCGCGGCAGATCCTGTGGCAGCTCATCGACGACGATCTCCAGGGCGAGGTCCTCAACGAGCTCGGTGACGAGCTGCAGCTCGAGTTCCTGAGCGCCCTGGAGCCGGCGCAGGTCGTGCAACTCACCGAGGGGCTGGACGACGACGATGTCGCCGACATCCTGCAGCAGCTGCCGGACGAGGTCACCTTCGAAGTCCTCGAGGCCATGGACCACCAGGACCGGGCGCGCCTGGAACAGGTGATTTTCTACGCCGACGATACCGCCGGCGGCCTCATGAACACCGACGCCATCACGATCCGGGCGGACCTGACCCTGGACGTGGTGCTGCGCTACCTCCGCCGTCACGAGGCCATTCCCGAGGCCACCGACAACCTCATCGTCGTCACCCGCAACGACCGTTACGTCGGCCTGCTGCCGCTGCGTACCCTGCTGGTCTCGGACCCGTCGCACTCGGTGCGCGAGCTCATGGTCACCAGCCAGCAGGCGATCCCCGTGGACATGCCGGACGACGAGGTGGCGCGTCTCTTCGAGCGCAACGACTGGGTGAGCGCACCGGTGGTCGACGCTGACGGCCGGCTCCTCGGGCGGATCACCATCGATGACGTGGTGGACGTCATCCGCGAGGACGCGGACCACTCCTTCATGGCCATCGCCGGCCTCGACGAGGATGAGGACACCTTCGCCCCCGTGCTGCGCACGGCGCGCCGGCGCACCGTCTGGCTGGCGGTGAACCTGGTCACCGCGTTCATTGCCGCGGCGGTGATCAACCAGTTCCAGGGCACGATCGAGAAAGTCGTCGCCCTCGCCGTGCTCATGCCCATCGTCGCCTCCATGGGCGGCATCGCCGGGACGCAGACCGTGACTGTCCTGGTGCGCGCCATGGCCATGGGACAGATCAACGCCGGCAACCGGGCCTGGCTGATCCTGCGCGAGGCCTGGGTCGGCGTCATCAACGGCCTGGTCTGGGCGGCCATCGTCGCCACGGCCGCGGCGCTGTGGTTCGACAGCCCGGCCCTCGGCGCCATCATCGCCGCGGCCATGGTCATCAACCTGGTCACCGCTGGGCTGTCCGGCGCGGTCCTGCCCCTGGTGCTGCAGCGCCTCAGGATCGACCCGGCCCTCGCCGGGGGCGTGGTGCTGACCACGGTGACCGACGTGGTCGGCTTCGTGGCTTTCCTGGGCCTGGCGGCGGCTGTTTATGGTTGACAACGGCCATGGTTGAGGACGACGACTTCCGCGACGAGGCGCCCAGCAAGAGCGCGCTCAAGCGCGAGATGAGCGCGCGGCAGGCCCTCGGCGAAGCACTCTGCGCGCTCAGCCCGAAGGAGCTGGAGGCGATTCCCATCGACGACCCCCGCCTCGAGAACGCCATCGTGCAGTCCCGGGGCATCACCAGCCGCAGTGCACGGCGGCGTCACCTGCAGTACATCGGCAAGCTCATGCGCAGCGTCGACCCGGCGCCACTGCAGGCGGCCCTCGACGGGCTGCACCAGCAGCGGGCAGCGAGCGCCGCGCGGCACCACGAACTGGAGGCACTGCGCGACGAACTCGTCGAGCGCGGCGACAGCGGCCTCGCGACCGTGCTCGCGCGCTTCCCCGAGGCAGACCGGCAGCACCTGCGCCAGCTGCTGCGCCAGGCGCAGCGCGAGAAGGCGGCTGAGCGGCCACCGGCCGCAGCGCGCAAGCTCTTCCGCTACCTGCGCGAGCTCCAGTCAGCCGGGGCCTGAGGCTGCCGCCGGGGGGGCATTCCCGGGCGGCACGCGTCGCTGGTCCAGGCGCACCGTGTTCGGGTCCGGCGGGCCGTTCGGGTCCGGTGCCGTCGGCGCGCCGGGCGACGCGTTCGGATCGTCCGCACGGACGCCGTTCGGGTCCACCGGGATACTCGCGCTGTCATCGAAGATCCGCCGCAGGCGCACGTCCGGGCTGCCCAGCGGGCCCGACACCTCGTAGACACCGCTGGACATGCGCTTGACCTGCTTCTCGAAGACCTTGCTCACCACGTAGACGCCGGCGGCGACGGGCAGGCCGCCGGCCAGCGCCGCAACCCAGGGCAGGTTGTTCGCCACCGGCAGCGTCACCACCAGCTCGCCCTCGATGGACGGCTCGCTCGCCGCGAGACGGGTGACGCCGCTGAACTCAAAGGCGCTCGCCGCGCCGCGCAGCGTCAGCGCCGGAATCTCCATGGTACCGCGACGGAAGCGGAACTCGCTGACCGCGCGATCGAAGGGAATGCCGGACTCGAACATGTGCGACAGGCTGAGGCCGCGAAAGATCTCGGCGAGGTTGAGCAGGGAAAACACCTTGAGCGCGCCGGCAGAGCCCCTGGCCTCGAGGAGCCGACCGTCCCGCGCCTCCACCGCAAGCTCGCCCTCCAGCGCCTGAAGCGCCAGTGCCCGGGGCGACCCCGTCCAGCGCAGATCCGCGCTGGCGCTGCCGTTGTCGGTGACCAGCGTCGGCGCGTAGCCGAGGGCCACCAGCACCCGGCCCAGGTCGTCGAAGGCGACATCGATGGCGAATTGCGTTTCCCCGGCGGCGCCCTCGGCGCCGGCCCAGCGCAACACGCCGCCGCCCTCGCTCCGGCTGCGCAGGCCGAACAGTTCGCCGCGGACACCCCGGGCCACGATTGCACCCGCGTCCCGGTCCAGCTCGAAGGCCAGGTGGCCGACCCCTTCCCCCGCCCGGCGCAGTTCGAGGATAGCGACCGCCACCGGGCGCAGCGCCCGGTAGGCGGCGTCGAAGTCCGCCTCTCCCGTCTGCTCGGGCAGCCCGGCGAGATCGAGGTAGTCGAGGAGCAGCCGCGGGACCGGTCCGCCGAGGTCCAGCGCCCCCTGCAGCCAGTCCGACTCCAGCCGGAGGCTACCGCCGCTCAGGGCGCCGTCGGCAAGGTCCAGGCGCCCCGCAACCCGGTCCCCGAGGGCGAGGTCGACGGCGACGCGATCCCGCGCCAGGCGCAGGTCGACGGCGAGGGAGCGCGGCTCTTCCGCGGTCTTGCCCCAGGGTGCCGGGAGCGCCAGGGCCACGCCGTTCAGGTCGCTGGCCAGGGTGAGCCGCGCCGGCTGGTCACGGCGGAGCAAGAGGTCACCGAAGGCGTCGGCCTCGCCGCTGGCGAGGGCCGGAAGATCGAGCTGGAGCCAGTCGAAGAGCGCGGCCACGGGCACGCCCTTGCCGGCAAAGCGCAGCGCCAGGGGCGCCCCGGCGTCGGCCTGGGAGAGGCTCGCGCTGACGGGGCTGCCCCAGAGCGTGCCGGCGAGGCCATCGCTGGAGAAGCCGCTGCCGCTCGCGTAGCCCACGCGGCCGCTGAGCTTCTCGAACACCAGCCCGCCCGGCTGCACGCGCAACAGCGCCTCCTCGGCGCTCGCGTCGACCGCCACCACCGGTTCGCTGCGGTCATCCAGGGGAATGCGCAGGTCCAGCACCGTGCGCACCGGGCCGGCGGCGGACCAGCCCTCGATCACGCCGCCCGTCATCGCCGCCAGCGGCGATGCCTTGACCACCGCGAGCCCGTCGCCGGCGTCACCCGTGAGGGTTGCGGCGACGGCCAGGACACGCTCACCGGCCTCGCCCCGCCAGGCCTCCGCGGACAGGCGCTCCAGCCGGTTGCCACCCAGCTCGCCCCGCTCGCCCCAGGCGCTCACCCGCGTGTCGTCGATGACCAGGCGTCCGGCAAAGTCCTCGAGCGGCGGCCAGGCGGGATCGAAAGCGACCGTGGCCTCCTCGACGTCGAAGTGCAGCTGCACCGTCAGGTGGTCGTAGTTGCGCTTGCGCAGGCTGCCCCGCCACGCGAAGCCGCCGGTAACGACCCGCCCCGGACCGATCGCCGTGGCAAGCCAGCGCCGCAGGGTGCCGGGCAGCCGGTAGGGCAGGTACTTGTCGCGGTAGCGGGTCCGGCTGTCGCCGAGACCGACGAGCAACTCCATCGCCGGCCCGACGGCCGTGCGCGTGAAGGGAACGTGCAGGCCCAGGAGCGCGCGCGCCGTGCCCTCCTCGCCGCTCGCCTCGAGGAGCCCGGAGCGGATCCACAGCTGCTCCGCGTCCCAGCTGAGACGCAGGTCGCCATGCACGGCCTCGTAGGCCAGCGGCTCCCGGTAGACCTTGGGGAAAGCGAGCACCAGCCCCTCGCTGTCGATGCGCACGTCGCCGCCGCCGGGATAGAGCCGTACAAAGGCGTCGGCACCGGCCGCACCGGGGGCGCCGCGCCAGGACTCCACGGCGAGGTCGTCCACGCGCGTGGTCAGCTCCCAGCTGTTACCCGGCGCGCGCAGATCATCCAGCGTCAGCTCGAGGGCGCGCACCTGGCCGCGGGGAGCCAGGACGCCTAGGGCGTCCGCGAGGCGCGCCGGCATGCTCGGCAGGCTGGCGAGAAAACTGTCGATACCGTCGAGGCGGAACTCGCCGCTGCGCACCCGCAGCGAATCACCGCGCAGGTCGAACTGCGCCCGGGGCAGTAACCAGTGGCGGCCACCCTGGGCCAGGGACAGGTCCGAGGCATGGAGCGTCCAGCCATCCTGGCGTTCCACCAGGGCCGCGTCCATGGCCAGGGAGGCCAGCGGCACACGCCAGCCCCCGTCCCCGTCCTCGAGCAGCAGGTTGTTCCCGGCCAGGGACAGGCGCAGGTCCGAGCGTCCGCCGGCCTGCTGCAGCCAGAGCTGCACACCGGCCCGGCCGGTGGCGCGTGCCGGCACGCTGACGGGCAGCCAGTCGAAGACCCGCTCGAGACGCTCCGCCTCGACCGCCAGGAAGACATCCCCGCGCCAGGATGCCAATGACAGGGGATTGCCGATGCCCTCGGCGTGAAGCGTGGCCTGGTTACCCACCGCCGTCTCGATGCGCGCATCGAGGGTGCGGGCGCTGCCACTGCGCTTCAGGGTCAGGTCCAGGCGGGCGCGGCGGCCCTCGCCAGCGGGCCGGTGCAGGAGCACGCGGTTACCCTCCAGGACAAGAGCCCGGACCCGGGGCAGGAAACTCGCCAGCCAGTCGCGCAGGCCGCCATCGTCCCCGGGGACGCCGAAGCCGCGCAGGTGCAGGTGGCCGGCCTCGTCCTGGTCGAGTTCCACGGAGAGGCCGCTCAGGGTCACGAAGCTCGCCTGGGGGCTCCGCGTCAGCAGGCTGCGCAGCGGCGCCAGGCGCAGACTGCCGCGGGCGAGCTGCACCGGCTCAATGGCCTCCCCCGGGAAAGCGAGGCGCAGATCCGTGAACACGAGCTCCGGCGAAAAGCCCTCCATGCGGCCGCGCACGGACGAGGCACTGAGGGAGAACGGCAGACGGTCGTTGAGCGCTGCCAGCAGCTGCGGCTGCAGCGTGCTGACATTGCCCATGAGCGCGCGGCCCGCGGCCACGTAGAGAGCGAGCAGCACCACGCCGGCCACCAGCAGCCGCCAGAGGGCGCCGGCGAGGAGATGGAAAGGCGAGGATCGTGTCACGGCTGCCGCATTCACCTGGCGTTAGAGCAGCACGATATCAAACTGTTCCTGGCTGTACTCCGGTTCGACCCGGAAGCTGATGGTCTTCCCGATGAAGGCCTCGAGATCGGCGACGTTCGTCGATTCCTCGTCCAGGAGCCGGTCCACCACGCTCTGCCCGGCGAGCACGAGCAGGTTGTCGTTCTCATAGGCCCGGGCGTCGCGCATGATCTCCCGGAAAATCTCGTAGCAGACCGTTTCCGCCGTCTTCAGCACGCCGCGACCGTCGCACACCGGGCAGGCCTCGCAGAGCAGCTGCTCCAGCGACTCGCGGGTCCGCTTGCGGGTCATTTCCACCAGGCCCAGCTCGGACACGCCGGTGATCTTGTTCCGCGCCGGGTCCCGGGCCATGGCCTTCTCGAGGGTCCGATGCACCTGGCGCCGGTGCTCGGCATCACGCATGTCGATGAAGTCGACGATGATGATGCCGCCGAGGTTGCGCAGCCGCAGCTGGCGCGCCAGGGTGGTGGCCGCTTCGAGGTTGGTCTTGAACACCGTTTCCTCGTGGTTGCGGCGGCCGACGAAGGAGCCCGTATTGACGTCGATGGTGGTCATGGCCTCGGTCTGATCCATGACGAGATAGCCGCCGGACTTGAGCGCGACCTTGCGGCCAAGGGCACGCTGGATGTCTTCCTCGATGCCGTGAATGTCGAAGAGCGGCCGCTCCCCGCTGTAGCACTCGAGCAGGTCCGCGACTTCCGGCATGTATTCGCCGCAGAAACCCCTGAGCGCCTCGTAGTTCTCGCGGCTGTCGATGCGGATACGCTCGACACCGGGGCGGGCGAGATCGCGGACGGTGCGCAGGTGCAGCGGCAGGTCCTCGTAGAGCAGCTGCGGTTCCCGGGCCACCGCGGCACGGCGGGACACTGCGGCCCAGAGCCGCTTGAGGAAACGCAGGTCCAGGGCGATCTCCGCCGGGCCCGCGCCCTCGGCGGCGGTGCGCAGGATGAATCCGCCGGCCTCGTCCATCTCCTCCGCCTCCAGGGCCTTGGCGAGCACTTCCTGCAAGCGGGCCCGCTCCTCGGCATCGTCGATGCGCTGGGACACGCCCACGTGCTGCGTCTGAGGCATGTACACGAGGTAGCGGGAAGCGACGGAAAGCTGGGCCGTGACCCGCGCCCCCTTGCTGCCGAGCGGGTCCTTGGTGACCTGCACGGTCACGGCCTGGCCCTCGCGCAGGTGATCGGTGATGCGCTCGCTGGCAGCGGCACCGCCGATGACGTCCGAGACGTGGAGGAAGGCGTTGCGGGATGCGCCGATGTCCACGAAGGCGGCCTGCATGCCCGGCAGCACCCGGCTGATGCGGCCCGCGTAGATGTTGCTGACGAGACCGCGGCTGGCGCTGCGCTCGATGTGGATGTCCTGGGTCGCGCCGTTTTCCACCACGGCTACCCGCGTCTCCATGGGCGTGACGTTGACCAGGATCTCCTCGCTCACTGCCGAGGCCCCTCCGCGGCTGTTCCCAGCAGGCCGGCGGCAAGCAGCAGCTCGCGCGTCTCCACGAGGGGCAGGCCGACCACGCTGCTGTAGCTGCCGTCCAGGCTGCGCACGAAGGCCCCGGCGAGCCCCTGGATGCCGTAGGCGCCGGCCTTGTCCCAGGGCTCGTCAGTGGCGAGATAGGCATCGATGCGCGCGGCGTCCAGCCGGTCGAAGGTGACCACCGTGCGCACGGTGAGCGCCCACTCCCTGTCGCCGCGGCGCAGGGCCACGGCCGTGAGCACGCTGTGCGCGCGGCCGGAAAGGCGGCGGAGCATGGCCGCGGCATCCTCCCGGTCCTGCGGTTTGCCAAGGATCGTGTGATCGAGCACCACCGCCGTATCGGCGGCCAGCACCGCCGCGCCACCGACCGCCCGGGCCTTGTCTGCCGCCGTGCGCGCCACGTAGGCGTCCGGGCTCTCGCCGGCGCGGGGCGTCTCGTCCACCGCCGCCGGCTGGACGCGGAACGGCAGACCGAGCAGGGCGAGCAACTCGCGGCGGCGCGGGCTCTGCGAGGCGAGGACGAGCGGATCAACGGACACGTTTGTCACTGCGCAGCCGGATTACTGAACATGGTAGTAGCGCCTCGCACCGCGCAGCAGGTACCTCACGGGCGGCCAGAGTAGCGCGCTGGTGAGGGCCGGGAGCAGGAAGAGGAATGATCGCGCACCCGCCCCCTCGAGGTTCTGGATCCACTGGCAGACGAGCTGGTGCAGCCCGGCGAGCAGGAACACCGTGAGCGCCTGCTGCGCCAGGGAGAAGACGCGCATGCGCTGGTAGAGGAGCCGGGCGACGAGCGCCACGAGGGACAGGGCGAGCACGTTCTGTCCGAGCACGGCGCCCTCCAGTGCGTCCATGAGCAGGCCGGCGACTGCGGCGGTCACCAGCCCCACCCGGTGCGGGAGAGCAATGACCCAGTAGGTAACGACGAGCAGCAGCCATTCCGGTCGCAGCCAGGCGAGCCACGGTGCGAGCGGCAGTACCGCCAGCACGTAGGCAGTGAACAGGGTCGCCAGGATGACCCAGTATCCCGTGGCCCCTTCTCCGACCGCCATCAGCCACCGGCCCCGCTCTCGTCCCGGGCGAAGACGAGCAGCACGTGGCGCACCCGGTCCAGGGCCGCCGTGGGCCGCGCGGTGATCCGGGCGAAGGCCTGGCCCGGGTCGCGCTCGATGGCGGTGACCGTGGCCACGGGATAGCCGATGGGGAAGCGCTGGCCGAGGCCCGAAGTCACCAGGAGATCGCCCTCCTGGATGTCGGTGGTCGCCGCGACGTGGTGGATTTCCAGCCGGTCCAGCGAGCCCGTGCCCTCGGCGACGGCCCGCACGCCATTGCGGCTCACCTGCACGGGGACCGAGTGGGTGGCGTCCGTTATCAGCAGCACCCGGGCGTGGAACCGGCTCACTTCCACCACCTGCCCCATGAGCCCGTTGGCATCGATGAGCGGTTGCCCCGGGTAGACGTCGGCATCATCACCCTTGTCGAGGATGAGCTGGTGGCGCACCGGGTCGGGCGCGACCCCGACGACCTCGGCCACGAGCACGTCGTCGCGCAGCAGCGCCGTGGAGTTGAGCAGCGAGCGCAGCCGGGCGTTGTCCGCCTGCAGCGAAGCCATCTGCTGCAGCCGGCCCTTGAGGACGAGGTTCTCGCGGCGCAGGTGGGCGTTGTCCTCGAGCAGCGTCGCCCTCGAGCGGATGTGCGCGTCCTGCCAGGCGCCGATCGCACCGGGAATGCCGGCCACCCAGAAGACCGGCGCGAGGAGTGTGTCGAGGACGGCGCGGCTGCCGTCGAGGCGGTTGTAGCGCAGGTCCGCCACCAGCAGCCCGACCACGAGCAGGGTGACCAGCGTCACCTTCAGTCCGAGGTGCGACTCCTTGACGAATAGCGGCCTGATGTCAGTTCCCGATGGCCGGCGGCCAACGGGGCGCCGGCACCTTACTCAGTGGACAGCAAGTCTATCGTATGCCGATCCATGCGTTCCATAGCCATGCCGCCGCCGCGGGCGACGCAGGTCAGCGGGTCCTCGGCGACCACCACCGGCAGCCCCGTCTCCTCGGCGACGAGCCGATCCAGGTCGCGCAGCAGGGCGCCGCCGCCGGTGAGGACGATGCCGCTCTCGGCGATGTCGGCGGCCAGTTCCGGCGGTGACTGCTCGAGGGCGGACTTCACGGACTGGACGATGGCAGTGAGAGGATCCTGCAGCGCCTCGAGGATCTCGTCGCTGTTCAGGGTAAAGCTCCGCGGCACCCCCTCCGCGAGGTTGCGGCCGCGAACGTCGATCTCGCGGACCTCGCTGCCCTTGTAGGCACAGCCGATCTCTTCCTTGATCTTCTCGGCCGTGGCATCGCCGATGAGCGTGCCGTAACGCCGGCGCACATAGGCGACGATCGCCTCGTCGAAGCGGTCGCCCCCGACGCGCACGGAATCGCGGTAGACGACACCGTTCAGGGAGATGATGGCGATCTCTGTCGTGCCGCCGCCGACATCCACCACCATGCAGCCGGTGGCCTCGTCCACGTCGAGGCCGGCACCGATGGCCGCGGCCATGGGCTCCTCGATCAGGCGCACCTCGCGCGCCCCGGCACTGAGCGCCGACTCGCGGATGGCCCGGCGCTCGACCTGCGTCGACATGCAGGGCACGCAGATGAGGACCCGCGGGCTGGGGCGGATGTAGCGCGTCTCGTGCACCTTGGCGATGAAGTGCTGGAGCATCTTCTCGGTGACCTGGAAGTCGGCGATCACGCCGTCCTTCAGCGGCCGGATCGCCGTGATGTTGCCCGGGGTCCGGCCCAGCATCCGCTTGGCCTCCGCGCCCACGGCCTCGATGGTCTTCTGGCCGTTGTGGATACGGATGGCCACCACCGAGGGCTCGTCGAGGATGATGCCCTGGCCGCGGACATAGATGAGGGTGTTGGCGGTCCCCAGGTCGATCGACAGATCGTTGGAGAACATACCGCGGAGTTTCTTCAGCATTCAGCGTGTACCTTGAAGGACCCTGACCATCGCGTGACCATCGCGATCGCGCACGACGTGCTCGCAAACGACGCGGGTCACGCAAAAACACGGGCTGCAACAGCCGCTTTCTCGTGCGGTTCCGGGGCGCCAGACTGCGGGCAACTCTACCAACGGCGGGGATGTTGGGCAAGGCGCAACTGTGATAGATTTCGCGCTCGCGGCCGCGGTGTCCGCACCCGCCGCAACCCCTGGACAGCAACGCGGAATTCCCTGCCCATGACCCTAGGCGCCGATCAACTCGAGCGGCTGGCCGCCCTGGCCCGCCTGCGCATCGACCCCGGGGAGGCGCCGGCACTGGAGGCAAGCCTCGGGCGCATCCTGGCGCTGGTCGAGGAACTCTCCGCGATCGACACCCGCGGCGTGGAACCCCTGGCCAACCCCCTCGATGCCGTGCAGCCGCTGCGCGCCGACGAGGTCACCGAGGGCAACCGCCGGGAGGCGTTCCAGGCCATCGCCCCGGCCGTGGAAGACGGCCTCTACCTCGTGCCGCGGGTCGTGGAGTAAGCCGTGGCCAGCGAGACTCCCGCCTCCGTCAGCGGCCTGCTCGAGGCCCTGGACCGGGGCCGCCTCTCCGCCGAAGAGCTCGCCCGTGACTGCCTTGCGCGCATCGAGGCGCAGGACGGCGCCCTCAACAGCTTCATCACCGTCGATGCGGAGGGCGCCCTGGCCGCCGCCCGCGCCGCCGATGCCGACCGCGCCGCCGGCCGCGCGGGCCCCCTGGCGGGGCTGCCGATCGCCCACAAGGACATCTTCTGCACCGACGGCCTGCGCACCAGCTGCGCCTCGCGCATGCTCGACAACTTCCTGCCGCCCTACAGCGCCACCGCCGTCGAGCGCCTGGCCGCCGCGGGCGCCGTCACCGTCGGCAAGACCAACATGGACGAGTTCGCCATGGGCTCGTCGAACGAGACCAGCTACTACGGGCCCTGCCGCAACCCCTGGGACCTCGACCGGGTGCCGGGGGGCTCCTCCGGCGGCTCGGCGGCCGCCGTCGCGGCGGGCCTGGTCCCCGCCGCCACCGGGACGGATACCGGCGGCTCGATCCGCCAGCCCGCGGCACTCTGCGGCATCACCGGGATCAAGCCGACCTATGGCCGCGTCTCGCGCCTGGGCATGATCGCCTTTGCCTCCAGCCTCGACCAGGGCGGGATCATGGCGCGCTCCGCCGAGGACTGCGCCCTCCTCCTCGGCGCCATGGCCGGGCACGACCCGGCCGACTCCACCTGCGCCCGCGAACCGGTGCCCGACTACCGCGCGGCCCTGGCCATGGACTTAGGCGGCCTGCGCATCGGCCTGCCCCGGCACTGGTTCGACGCGACCCTCGACAGCGCCATCGGCGACCGGCTGCGCGCCGCCCTGGGCGAACTCGAGGCCCGCGGCGCCCGCCTCGTGGACATCGACCTGCCGCACAACCACCTGAGCATCCCGGCCTACTACATCCTCGCCCCGGCGGAGGCCTCGACCAACCTCGCCCGCTATGATGGCGTGCGCTACGGCCACCGCTGCGCGGACCCGGCGGACCTCGAGGACCTGTACACGCGCAGCCGCGAGGAGGGGTTCGGCGCCGAGGTGCAGCGGCGCATCCTGATCGGCACCTACGCCCTCTCCGCGGGCTACTACGACGCCTACTACAAGAAGGCCCAGCAGACCCGCCGCCTGATCCGCCAGGACTACCTCGATGCCTTCGCCAGCGTCGACGTGATCGCCGGCCCGACCGCGCCCGGCACCGCCTTCCGCCTCGGCGAGAAAGTCGACGACCCGGTCACCATGTACCAGGAAGACAGCTACACGCTCGGCGTGAACCTCGCCGGCCTGCCGGCCCTGAGCCTGCCCGTGGAACCCCTGCAGGGGCTCCCGGTCGGGCTGCAGCTCATCGGCCGTCACTTCGAGGAGGCGCGCCTCCTGGCCGTGGCACACCGCTACCAGCAGCTGACGGACTGGCACCTGCGCGAGCCGCCGGCGGCGGGGGGTGCTGCATGAACTGGGAGCCGGTCATCGGCCTCGAGGTGCACCTGCAGCTCGCGACCCGCTCGAAGATCTTCTCCGGCAGCGCCACCGCGTTCGGCGCCGAGCCGAACACCCAGGCCAGCGCCGTGGACCTCGCCATGCCCGGCATGCTGCCGGTGCTCAACGAACAGGCGGTGCGCTACGCGGTGCTCTTCGGCCTCGGCATCAACGCGGAAATCGGCCGCCGCTCCGTCTTCGACCGCAAGAACTACTTCTACCCGGACCTGCCCAAGGGCTACCAGATCAGCCAGTTCGCCGAGCCCATCGTCGGCCGTGGCGAGTTCGAGATCGTCCTCGGCGACGGCACCAGCAAGCGCATCGGCATTACCCGGGCCCACCTCGAGGAGGATGCCGGCAAGTCCCTGCACGAGGACTACCATGGCCAGACCGGCATCGACCTCAACCGCGCCGGGACGCCGCTGCTGGAGATCGTCACCGAGCCGGACCTCGCCAGTGCCGAGGAGGCCGTGGCCTACCTGAAGGCGCTGCACAGCCTGGTGGTCTACCTCGGCATCTCCGACGGCAACATGGCCGAGGGCTCCATGCGCTGCGATATCAACATCTCGCTGCGGCCGGCGGACAGCGAGACCCTGGGCACGCGCGCGGAGATCAAGAACGTCAACTCCTTCCGCTTCGTGGAGAAGGCCATCGCGCACGAGATCGAGCGCCAGACGGACCTCCTCGAGGGCGGCGGCAGCGTGGTGCAGGAGACCCGCCTCTACGACGCCGAGCGCGACGAGACGCGGCCCATGCGCAGCAAGGAGGTCGCCACCGACTACCGCTACTTCCCGGAGCCGGACCTGCTGCCCGTGGTGCTGGAGGAGCCCTTCATCGAGGAGCTGCGCGCCGCCCTGCCGGAACTGCCGGCGGCCAAGCGGCAGCGCTTCCGGGACCAGTACGGCCTCTCGGCCTACGACGCCGGCGTGCTGGCGGACAGCCGCGCGCTGGCCGACTACTTCGAAGCGGTGGCCGAGGCCTGCGGCGACGCCAAGCTGGCGGCGAACTGGGTACAGGTCGAGCTCCTCGGCCAGCTCAATCGCGACGGGCTTGCCCTGGACGCCTGCCCGGTAGCCCCGGCGGCCCTCGGCGGCCTGCTCGCGCGCATCCTCGACGACACCATCTCCGGCAAGATCGCCAAGCAGGTCTTCGAAGCCATGTGGAATGGAGAGGGGAACGGCGAGGGCGATGCCGACGCGATCATCGAGGCAAAAGGCCTGAAACAGGTCTCGGACAGCGGCGCCATCGGCGCCATGGTCGATGCGGTGATCGCCGACAGCCCGGAGCAGGTGACGCAGTACGCCGCGGCCGACGAGAAGAAGCGCAAGAAGCTGATCGGCTACTTCGTCGGCCAGGTGATGAAAGCGTCGAAGGGCCAGGCCAACCCGGCCCTGGTGAACCAGCTGCTCGCCGAAAAGCTGCCCGACTGAAACAACCCCAGTGACTGATCCGGACCGGGGACGCCATGCGCAAGGACAAGAGCAAGGTCATCGACGAGCAGTGGGACGACGCGCGGGTGAAGAGCTTTCTCGCCTGCCGGTCGCACGACGGGACACCCGACGACTTCCACATCCTGCTGCGCGCCTACCAGGGCATGCGTGCAGAAGACTTCGCGCGTTTCCTCACCTTCTTCGCGGCGGAGGGGCGCGACCTGGATACCCGCAACGGCGCCGGTGAGACCGTGCTGGACATCGTCGAGGGCCACCGCCTCGGCGGGCCCTATGCGGAGGCCCTGCGCGCCGCCGGCGCCGGCAGCGGCGGCACCGCCACGGCCTGAGCGGTCAGTCTACGGGAACGCGACCCCGCAGGAAGCGCTCCCGGTTCTCCTGCTTCTTCGCCTCGCTCTTGCGCAGCAGCACATAGACCGCGCCGGTACCGCCGTGCTGCGGCTGGGCGCTGTGAAACGCCTGCACCGCCTCGAGCTCGCGCAGCCACTGGTCGACGGCACCCTTGAGCACCGACAGGCGCTGGTCCTTCGGCTTGCGCTCGCCCTTACCGTGCACCAGCAGAACGCTGCGCAGGCCGAGCTCAAGGCAGTCCTCCACGAAGCCGAAGAGTTCGCCGCGGGCCTGGCGCACGGTCATGCGGTGCAGGTCGAGGCGCGCGTCGGCCGGGTAGCGGCCCTGCTTGAGCTTGCGGTAGACGCCGTTCTGGATGCCCGGGCGCTTGAAGGCAAGCACGTACCAGGGGTCGAGGGGCTCGATGCCGTCCTCGCGCAGGGGGTTCCGGTCCTTTCCGGGCTGCGTGACCGCCGCATTGCGCCGCGCGGCGAGGGCCGCATCATCGGGGCCGGCGCCGCCGCGGCGGACGCGCCGCTCCCGGCGCAGCGGCGCCACGTCCGCCATTTCCTGCCAGAAGAGCTCGTCGTCGTCGTGCACGTCATCGTTGTGCATAGCGGCCTCCGGCGTTGCAGGGAACAAGGGCGTCATTATAACCGCCGCGCACACGCGCCCAAGGTGCCCGGCGGCGAGCGCCCTCTGCTACCATGGCGCCTCCCTGGCAACGGAGCGTTCGCATGCGCGGCAACGCCCTGACAGGCGCCGGCTACCTCGTGCGCGGCGCCAGCCTGCTGACCCGGCCGACGCTGCGGCTGTTCGTGCTCGTCCCGCTGGCGGTGAACATCCTGATCTTCTCGGCGGTCATCTGGTGGGGCGTCAGCTTCCTGGCGGGCTGGCTCGACTCGATCATGGCCGGCATTCCGGACTGGCTCGGCTTCATCGAATGGCTGCTCTGGCCCCTGGTCGGGCTGCTGGTGACGCTCACCACGGGCTACCTGTTCACCGCAGTCGCGATCGTGATCGCCTCGCCCTTCAACAACCTGCTGGCCGAGAAGGTCGAGGAACTGGTCACCGGGCGCGAGGTCGCCGGCCTCGAGGGCCTGGGCGCGGCGCTGGCCGGCGTGCCCCGGGGCATCTTCCGCGAGCTCGCCAAGTTGCTCTACTTCGTCCCCATGGCCGCGCTGGTGCTCCTGCTCACCTTCATCCCCGGCCTCAACGCGCTGTCACCGGTGCTCTGGTTCGTCTTCGGCGCCTGGATGTTCAGCCTGGAGTTCCTGGACTACCCCATGGACAACCACAACCTGTCCTTCGCCGCCGTCCGCGATGCCTGCCGGGAGCGGCGCCTGTCGAGCCTGGGCTTCGGCGGGCTGGTGGCCCTGTGCACGGGGATTCCGCTGGTGAACTTCGTGGTGGTGCCGGCGGCAGTCGCCGGCGGCACCCTGTTCTGGGTCGAGGAGGTGGCGGCCGAGCGGGCCGCCGTCGGCTAGGGGACTTGCGTCAGGCCAGCAGTTCCTGCGGGGGATGCGTGCAGGACAGGGGCTCGCCGAGGAGTGCCTCGAGGTCCGGCAAGAGGAAGGCATCGTCCTCGCTGGCGAAGCTGATGGACACGCCGGTCGCGCCGGCGCGGCCCGTGCGGCCGATGCGGTGTACATAGTCCTCCGGGTCCTCCGGCAGGTTGTAGTTCACCACGTGGCTCACGCCCTCGACGTGGATACCGCGGCCGGCGACGTCCGTCGCCACCAGCACCGACAGGTCACCATTCTTGAAGCGCTCCAGGGTCTTGGTGCGCTTGTCCTGGGAGATCTCCCCGGAGAGGATGCCGGCGCGGATGCCGGCCTTGCGCAGCCGCTCGTGCAGCCGCCGGACCTGGTCGCGGCGGTTGGCGAAGACGATGACGCTGTCGGCGTCCGGGCCGCGCAGGAGGTTGAGGAGGATGCGGAAGCGCTCCTCGCTGCTCGCCAGGTAGACCTTCTGGTCCACGCTGTCCGTGGCCACGCTCTCGGGCTCGATCTCGACCTTCACCGGGTCGCGGGTCCACTGGGCGGCGAGGTTGATGATGTCCTGGGTGAACGTCGCGGAGAACAGCAGCGTCTGCCGGTACTCCTTCTGCGGCGTGGCGCGCACGATGCGCTTCACCTGGGGAATGAAACCCATGTCGAGCATCCGGTCCGCCTCGTCCAGCACCAGCACCTCGACATGGTCGAGGAACAGGTCGCGGCGGGTCATGAAGTCGATGAGGCGCCCGGGCGTCGCCACCACGAGGTCGACGATGCGGCGGTTCACCTGGTTCAGCTGCTTCTGGTAGTCCATGCCGCCGATCAGCGTCACGGTATTCAGCCCCGTGTAACGGCTGAGTTCCTCGGCGTCGGCGGCAATCTGCATGACCAGCTCCCGGGTCGGCGCGATCACCACGGCCCGCGGCTCGCCGAGGAAGCGCTCGTCCTCGACCGGGTTGTTGAGCAAGTCGTTGAAGATCGTAATGAGGAAGGCGGCGGTCTTGCCGGTGCCGGTCTGCGCCTTGCCGATGGCGTCGTGGCCGCGCAGCGTGAAAGGCAGCACCTGGGCCTGGATCGGCGAGCAGTAGCGGAAGCCGAGATCGGCAATGCCGTGCATGATCTCGTCGCGCAGGCCGAGGTCATGGAAGCGCGTCTTGCCTTCCTCGGGCGGTACCGGGAAATCGTCGATGGACCACTCGTGGGTGGCCGGCGCGGTGTTCGTCTCGCGCCGGCCGGCGGAATGCTTGCTCAAGATTCACCTGCAATGCTGAAAAATCGGCGCGAAGTGTAGCACTTCGGCGCCCCGGCTGCTCCCCCGCCGCCGGGCTTGTCAAGCACCGCGGGGATAGAGCCGGGCGAGATAGTAGTCGATGCTGGTGAAGCGGCCACCGCCGGTCACCATGAGCACGAGCAGCATAAGCGCATAGGTGGCCGCAAACTCGATACCGTTGTTGAGGATCACCAGCGGACCGTGCTCGCTGAGCCAGGCGTAGTTGCCGTGCTCCACCAGCAGTTCCCGGGCCACGCCCAGGCGCTGGGCGATGGCCGGGTCGCCGCTGTCGGCGATCGCCGACCAGCCGTGCTCCCAGTGAACGGTGAGCGCCGCGATGACCATGGTCACGAACAGGGGCACCGCCACCCAGCGGGTGGCGAGGCCGAGCACCAGGAGCAGCGCGCCGATGGCCTCGGTCCACGCGGCCAGCGGCGCCAGCAGCGCCGGCCAGGGCAGCCCCAGGCCCCACTCGCCGTTGCCGAACCACTCGATGGTGCTGTCCATCGCCGCCAGCTTCTGTGTGCCTGCCATCCACAGCACCGGCGCCAGGTACAGGCGCAGGGCCAGCGGCGGCAACCCGTCGAGGTAACTCACGGGTCCGGCAAGGGCATCCCGGAGCCGGTAGTAGCGGTTGGCGAGGCGCTGCATGCAGAGTGGTCCGTCCCTGGCGTTGCCAGCTATGACAGTCCTGCTACGGAAAAGTTTTAGCCAATCGCACAGATCCGGGGTGAGGGCGGGAGGCTTCTCTCAGTCGCTCCCCGATACACGCTTTGTGAGAGAAGCCTCCCGCCCTCACCCCTCGCGCCTCGCGTACTTCGGAGGCTGAGGCGGTAGGGGCGGGTGCCGGAGGAGGTCCCCCCAAAACGGGTCCTGGGGGGGGGATGGGGGGATTCTCCCGCCGCCGCCCCGGGGAGGCTAGAAAAAACCTGGCTTTC
>NZ_JBTOLW010000038.1:0-31893 GCF_054552115.1 Pseudohaliea sp.
AAGGAAGGGGTGGGTGGGGGGGAGGGGTCCTGACCTTCTGCTCCCCTTGTGCTTTCCACCCCCCTCCCCCCCCCGACGCCGGGCTACGAAGTCCGCCCAAACCCGGTTCAGTCGAAAGGATGCCGCAGGATAATCGTCTCGACCCGATCCGGGCCCGTGGAGATGATGTCGATGGGCGCGCCGACCACGGCCTCGATGCGGGCGATATAGTCCCGCGCGGCCTGCGGCAGATCGTCGAGGCTGCGGGCACCGAGGGTGCTTTCCTGCCAGCCGGGCACCGTCTCGTAGACCGGGACCAGGCCCGCGTAGTCGTCGGAATCGATGGGGCTCGGCACCGGGTTGCCTTCGGCGTCGGCGTAGCCGACGCAGAGCTGGATCGACTCCAGCCCGTCGAGCACGTCGAGCTTGGTCAGGCAGAGCCCGCTCACCGAGTTGATCGCCACGGCGTTGCGCAGGGCCACGGCATCGAACCAGCCGCAGCGCCGCGGGCGGCCCGTGGTGGCGCCGAACTCATGGCCACGGGCGGCGAGGTGAGCGCCGGTGTCATCGAAGAGCTCCGTCGGGAACGGCCCCGAGCCGACGCGGGTCGTGTAGGCCTTGGTAATGCCGAGCACGTAGTCGAGGTACAGGGGCCCGACGCCGGAGCCGGTCGCCGTGCCGCCGGCGGTGGTGTTCGAACTGGTGACGAAGGGATAGGTGCCGTGGTCGATGTCGAGCAGCGAACCCTGCGCCCCCTCGAAGAGAATCGGCGCACCCTTGCGGCGCAGCTCGTGGAGCAGCGCGGTAACGTCGGCCATCATCGGCAGCAGCTCCTCGCCCTGGGCGAGGGCTGCATCCGCCACCGCGTTCACGTCCAGCGGCGCCACGTGGTAGAAGTGCTCCAGCTGGAAATTATGGTACTCGAGCACCTCCTCCAGGCGGCGCCGGAACCGCTCCGGCTGCGCGAGGTCGCCGAGGCGCAGGCCGCGGCGGGCAACCTTGTCCTCGTAGGCCGGGCCGATGCCGCGGCCGGTGGTGCCGATCTTGGCATCACCGCGGCGCAGCTCGCGCGCCTTGTCGAGTTCCACGTGGTAGGGAAGGATCAGCGGGCAGGCCGGAGACAGGCGCAGGCGCTCGCGCACCGGCACGTCGCGTTCCTCGAGCTCGCGCAGCTCCGTGAGCAGCGCGTCCGGCGCGAGCACCACGCCGTTACCGATGAGGCACTGCACGTCCGCGCGCAGCACGCCGGAGGGAATCAGGTGCAGCACCGTCTTCTGGCCATCGCAGACCAGCGTGTGGCCCGCGTTGTGCCCGCCCTGGAAGCGGACAACGGCATCGGCCCGGTCCGTAAGCAGGTCGACGATCTTGCCCTTGCCCTCGTCACCCCACTGGGTGCCGAGGACGACGATGTTCTTTCTCATGGTTCCTGTCTCGTTTTGCCGCGGCGCGGACGCACCGCCCAGCTGCCGCCACTGGCGGCCAGTTCCCGGTCACAGCGCGGGTCCGTTTCGCCGGCGAGGGACACGATCACCACCTCGCCGGCGGCGCGCAGCTCATTGATGGCCGCCAGCAGCGCGGGGTCATCCCCGGCCGGCGCGGCGACGGCACCGGCGGGCTCTCCGCCGTTACCCGTGCGCGCCGCCTGCAGCTGCACCAGGGTCTTGAGGTCCGTGGCAAAGCCGGTGGCCGGCCGGGCGCGGCCGTAGGCCCGGCCGACGTTGTCGTAGCGCCCGCCGTTGGCCACGGCCTCGCCGTGGCCGGGCAGGTAGGCGGCGAACACGATGCCCGTGTGGTAGTGGTAGCCGCGCAGCTCCGCGAGGTCGAAGTAGACATCGACACCGGGGTGGTGGGCGGTGACCTGTGCCGCCACCGCGCGCAGCGTTTCCAGTGCATCGCCCACCGCCGGCGCCAGCGGCGCCAGCTCGGCCGCCGCGCGGTCGAGGACCGTGGCATCGCCATGCAGGCCGGAAAGCGCCAGCAGCGCGTCCCGGGCCCGGGCGTCGGCGTCAGCCAGGACGGCTTCCAGGTCCGGGCGGGACTTGCGCTGCAGCGCGTCGAAAACGGCCGCCTCCACCACCGGCGGCAGCGCCAGCTGAGCCAGCAGCGCACCGCAGACATCGCCGTGGCCGAGGTCGAGGGTCACCGCCCCGTCGAGGCCGGCAGCGCCCAGCGTCGCCAGCATCAGGTTGATGATTTCCACATCGGCGGCCAGGGTAGCGGCCCCGAAGAGCTCCGCCCCGGCCTGCACCGGTGCGCGGGAGGCGAGCGGCGTCTTCTGGCGGGCGTGCAGTGTGGAGCCGGCGTAGCAGAGGCGGCTGACACCGTCGTCGGCCAGCGCATGGGCGTCGATACGCGCGACCTGCGGCGTGATATCGGCGCGGATGCCGAGGGTGCGGCCGCTGGGCTGGTCCGGGACCTTGAAGGTGAGGATGTCGAGGTCGGCGCCCACGCCCTCGAGGAGGGACTCGGTGAACTCCACCAGTGGCGGCACCACGAGGCGATAGCCCCAGCTCGCGTAGAGATCGAGCACCCGGCGACGCAGGGCTTCCAGCCGCGCCGCGCGCGCCGGCAGGAGTTCATCGACGCCGTCGGGCAGCTGCCAGCGATCTACCGTATCCATGGTCTGTTTCACGGTACCAGCTCAGTTCACCAGGTAGAGAAGGCCCAGGCCCACGAGCATACTGCCGAGGCCGAAGCGGCGGATCGTCCTGTCATCCAGCTGCGCCACGAGCACGACCATGCGCCGCCAGCGCGCCGGCGACAGGAACGGCAGAACGCCCTCGAGCACCAGCACGAGGGCCACCGCGACCGGGAAGACCTGCCAGAAATCCATAGGGCTCCGTCAAGGGCCGCCATCAGCGGCCACCGGTTGGGGGCCAACAAAAAACCGCGGGACCCGCGCGAGCTGCCGCTGCGCCGATCCTCACGGTTGCTGCATGGTACCACAGGGCGCGGCCCTGTCGCCGCGGGCCGGGCCGGGTCGACCGGCGGCGCGTCAGTTGGTGGCGCCGGCGTCCTTCAGGTAGCGGAAGAACTCGCTGTCCGGCTGCAGGAGCATGATGTCACCCTGCGACTGGAAGGCTTCGCCGTAGGCCCGGAGGCTGCGGGTGAAGCTGTAGAACTCCGGATCCTGGCCGAAGGCGTTGGCATAGATCGCGGTAGCGCGGGCATCCCCCTCACCGCGGATCTCTTCCGACTCGCGGAAGGCGTTGGCCTCGATCACCGTCACCTCGCGGTCCGCGGCGGCGCGAATACCCTCGGCGAGCTCCTTGCCCTGGGCGCGGTGCTCGCGGGCTTCCTTCTCCCGCTCCGCATTCATGCGCCGATAGACAGACTCGGAGACATCCGGCGGCAGGTCGATCTGCTTGACGCGCACGTCAATGACCTCGACGCCGAGCTCCGTCCGGGCTACCTGGTCAAGGTCCCGGGTGATGATCTCCATGAGCTCGTCGCGCTCCCCGGAAACCACCTCCTGGATGGTGCGGGCGGCGACCTGGTTGCGCAGGCCGTCGTTGATGCGCTGCGCCAGCAGGCCGGAGGCCCGGGACTCTTCACCGTTGGTCGCGGTGTAGAACTTGGCCGTGTCATCGACGCGGTACTTGGCGTAGGAGTCGACGATCAGCGCCTTCTGCTCCTGGGTGAAGAAGCGCTCAGGCTGCGAGTCCACGGTGAGAACCCGGCCGTCGAACTTGCGCACGTTGTTCACGAAAGGAATCTTCACGTGCAGGCCCGGCTTCAGGTCGGCAGTGACCACTTCACCGAAGCGCAGCATCACACCGCGCTCCGTTTCCTTGATGATGAACAGTGAATTGCTGGCGATGAACAGTGCGACGACCGCCAGCAGCGTCAGCGTTAGGTTGCGTCCAGACATCTTAGCGTCCTCCTCCGCGACGGTTCTGCTGCGCGGCGGCATCGCGGCGCAGCTGCTCGGTCACCGCATCGGTGAGCTCCCGGATCGTGGCGCTGTCCAGGGAGATCTCCCGGCCCCGCGGCGTGCTGGCGGCGCGCTCGGCCATCTTGTCGAGCGGCAGGTACATGACATTATTGCCGCCCTCGACGTCGACCATCACCTTGTTGGTCTTGCCGAGAACGCCCTGCATGGCGTCGATGTAGAGGCGCTCGCGCGTGACCTCCGGCGCCTTGCGGTACTCCGCGAGGAGCTGGCGGAAGCGCTCCGCCTCACCCTCGGCGCGGGCGACCACCTGGTCGCGGTAGGCCGAGGCCTCCTCGATCATGCGCTGGGCGCGGCCGCGGGCCTCGGGGACGATGCCGTTGGCATAGGACTGGGCCTCGTTCTTGACCCGCTCCTCATCCTCGCGCGCCTTGATCACGTCGTCGAAGGCCGCCTGCACCTGGCTCGGCGGCTTCGACTCATCGACGTTGACCTTGCTGATGCGGATGCCGGTGCCGTAGGCGCTGGTGTAGGCCTGCAGCCGCTCGCGCATGTCCTGGGCGATCTGGGCCCGGCCCTCGGTGAGCACGAGGTCCATGGTCATACCGCCGACCACGTGGCGCAGGGCACTCTGTGCGGCCTGCTCGAGGGAATTCTCCGGGGCCCGGACCTCGAGCACGTAGCTCTTCACGTCGTCGACCACATACTGCACGGAGGTGCGCACCTCGACGATGTTCTCGTCCTGGGTGAGCATCACCTCGCGGAAGCTCTTCGAGCGCACCTTGGTCGTATTGACCTTGATGACCTCGTCGATGAGCGGCGGGTTCCAGTGCAGACCCGGCATGGCCGTGCTCTGGTAGCTGCCGAAGCGCAGCACCACGGCCCGCTCCTGCTCATCGACCTGGTAGAAGCCCATCAGGGCCCAGACGACGAAGAGGCCCGCGGCCAGCAGCCCGAGCATGGCGCCGGAGAGGCTGCCGCCCCCGCCACCACCGCCGGATCCACCGCGGCGCCCGCCGAACAGGCCACCGAGGCGCTGCTGCAGCTTGCGCAGGGCCTCATCGAGGTCCGGCGGCCCCTGGTCGCCGCCGCCCCACGGGTCGTTCGGTTTGTTGCCGCCACCCGGCTCGTTCCAGGCCATAGCCATCTCCTGATCGTTAAAGCGAATCATTCTAGCAAAAAGGGAGGGTGCCCCATTACTGCCCGGCACCGCAATTACCCGGCGCTACCTCCTGCCGGCACCGGCTCAGGGCGCGCCCTCACTCGCCACCAGCCTTTCCCAGTCCGCCCGCGGCAGGCGCACGGAGACGTGGGCGGCGCCATCGCTGGCGTAATGCTCGTCGCGCACGGCACCGAGACGGTAGAGCGCCGCGCGGAAGCGCCCCTGCTCCGGGGCGAGCACCAGCTCGCGGGCTACCATGTCGTCGCCCACCAGCTCGCCGATGGCAGCGAGCAGCGCGTCGAGGCCGCTGCCGTCCCGCGCGCTCACCCAGGCGCGGACGGGGCGGCCCTGGTCATCGCGGTCAATGCGCGGCGCGGTCTCCAGCAGGTCGATCTTGTTGTACACCTCGAGCTGCGGCACGTCCTCGGCGCCGATCTCCCGCAGCACCTCGCGCACCTGCAGCGCGTGCTCGGCACGGTCTTCGCTCGCCGCGTCGACCACGTGCAGGAGCAGGTCGGCGTTGCGCGTTTCCTCCAGGGTGGCCTTGAAGGCCTCCACGAGCCGGTGCGGCAGGTGGGAAATGAAGCCGACGGTGTCGGCGAGGATCACCGGGCCCGCTTCGGGCAGCTCCAGCCGGCGCAGCGTCGGGTCCAGGGTCGCGAAGAGCTGGTCCGCCGCGTAGACACCGGCGGTGGTCAGCCCGTTGAACAGCGTCGACTTGCCGGCGTTGGTGTAACCCACGAGCGCCACCGTCGGCACCTCCGCGCGGCGGCGCGAGCGGCGCCCCTGCTCGCGCTGGCGCCGCACCTTCTCGAGGCGGGCAACGATGGACTTGATGCGCGCGCGCAGCAGCCGCCGGTCCGTCTCCAGCTGCGTCTCACCCGGGCCGCGCAGGCCGATACCGCCCTTCTGCCGCTCCAGGTGGGTCCAGCCGCGGACCAGCCGCGTGCTCACGTGCCGCAGCTGCGCCAGCTCCACCTGCAGCTTGCCCTCGTGGGTGCGGGCGCGCTGGGCGAAGATGTCGAGAATGAGACCCGTGCGATCGAGTACCCGGCACTTCAGTGCGCGCTCGAGGTTGCGCTCCTGGCTCGGGCTGAGCGTGTGGTTGAAGATCACTACCCGGGCGTCGTGCTCGCGCACGGCCGCGGCGATCTCCTCCAGCTTGCCGGCGCCGACGAAGGTGCCGGGATGCGGGGCATCGCGCCGGCCCATGATGTAGGCCACCGGGTCACCGCCCGCCGAGAGCACGAGCTCCTCGAACTCCCGGGGGTCGTCGGCCTCGCGCTCGCGCCCCATTTCCATGTGCACGAGCACAGCGACCTCGCCGGAGGCAGGCCGGTCAAAGAACAATGGGGCGTTCCCTCATCGTGCGCCGGCGGGGGCCGGCGCCGCGTTCACTCCTGACCGTTGCCATTGTCCTCGGGGGGATTCTGCATGGGCATGCGCACCACGCGCCCGGGAACCACCGTCGAGATGGCGTGCTTGTAGACCATCTGGCTCACGGTGTTCTTGAGCAGGACGACGAACTGGTCGAAGGACTCGATCTGGCCCTGCAGCTTGATGCCGTTGACCAGGTAGATTGATACCGGTACCCGTTCCTTGCGCAGGATATTCAGGTAAGGGTCTTGTAGCGTGTGCCCTTTTGACATGACGCTTCTCTCCATTTCATGGGCTCCGCAGGGAGCCGGCTGTGTGGGCCCCAACCGGGCCAAAAAAAACCGAAGGGGCCGCGCTGCGCACCCGCCCTTGCGAGCGCCCCGCGAGGCCCCGGGGACCCGTGTGACTGCCGGTAACAGCAAACGTTCCCGCGTTCGATTCTACTATATGGGGTGATACGCGAGATAGTTCAAGAGCAGATCGGCCGGATTGCCGGTGGCCGGCAGGCGGGGCTCCGGCAGCGTGTGCTCCACCACCCGGCCACCGGCGTCCGTGAGCAGCCAGTAAAGGCCCGGCCACTTGCGCAGCCAGGTGAGCTGCCGCTTGGCCAGCTGCCGGGTGGCGGCGATGGCGCGCTCGCGGGCCGTGGCGAGCGCCGTCTCCCCCGCGAGGTGAGCCCAGAGCTGCCGGTAGCCGACACTGCGCAACGCCGGCAGCGCCGGGTCGAGGTCGCCCCGGGCGCGGAGTGCCGCCACCTCCTCCAGGAAACCCGCCGCGAGCATGGCATCGAAGCGCGCCGCGATCCGCGCATGCAGCACCGCCCGGTCTGCCGGGCAGAGTGCCACCTGCAGTACCCGGTAGCCGGCGGCCAGCGGCTCGCCGGCGGTGCCGTGCCAGGCCGACAGGGACCGGCCGCTGGCGCGGTAGACCTCGAGGGCCCGCGCCAGGCGCCGGGAGTGGTTGGGGTGGATGCGCGCCGCGCTCACCGGGTCCACCGCCGCCAGTTCCCCGTGCAGCGCGGGCCAGCCGCGTTCCGCCGCCTCGGCGGCGATGGCGTCGCGCACCGCCGGGTCCGCCGGCGGCATCGGCGACAGCCCCTCGAGGAAGGCGCGGAAGTAGAGCATCGTGCCCCCGACCAGCACCGGCACCCGGCCGCGGGCAGCGATCGCCGGCAGCAATGCCGCGAGATTCTCCAGGAACGCGGCGGCGGAATAGGGCTCGGCCGGGTCGCGGAGGTCCAGAAGGTGGTGCGGGGTTGCCGGGCGCGCCGCGCCGATATCCAGCCCCCGGTAGACCAGGGTGGAATCGACGCTCACCAGCTCCCCGGGCAGGGCGTCGACCACCGCCTCGGCGAGGGCCGTCTTGCCCGACGCCGTGGGCCCGAGGATGCACAGCACCGGGGGCTTTTCGGACATGGAGCTACCGACCGCGCAGGAACAGGCGATCGAGCTCCGCCAGGGTGAGCCGGGTCCAGGTCGGGCGGCCGTGGTTGCACTGCCCGGAGCGCTCCGTCGCCTCCATGTCCCGGAGCAGCGCGTTCATCTCCGGGATCGTCAGCCGCCGATTGGCCCGAACGGAACCGTGACAGGCCATGGTGGACAGAAGCTCGTCCTCACGGGCCGCGATGCGCTCGGAGCTGCCGTGCTCACCGAGGTCCGCGAGCACATCGCGCAGGAGCTGCGGCACATCGGCGTCACGCAGGCTCACCGGCACCTCGCGCACCAGCAGCGATTCCTCACCGGCCCGCTCCACGGTGAAACCGAGGCTGGCGAACCAGTCCCCGTGCGTCTCGGCCAGCGCCGCTTCCCGGGCGCTCACGGCCACGGCCTCGGGCACCAGCAGCGGCTGGCTGCGGATGCCCTCGCTGTCTCTGGCGCGCTTGAGCCGCTCGTAGGTGATGCGCTCGTGGGCGGCGTGCATGTCGACCAGCACCAGCCCCTCGGCGTTCTCGGCGAGCACGTACACACCCTTGAGCTGGGCGATGGCGTAACCGAGGGGCGGAACGTCGTCGTCCCGGGCTTCGGCGACTGCCTCTCCCGCGCCATAGAGACGGCCGTAGCTCTCGAACGCGGCCGCCGGGGCCGGACCGCGGTCGGCGAGGGGCGGCGGCACCCGGGAGCCGGGCGCGGGCCCGGCCGGCGCCGCCGCGCCGGCAAGGCCGAGGCCGCCCTGCGACGGGGCCGGCGCCGGCTCCCCGGCCAGTTCCGCCGCGGCCAGTGCTGCCGGTCCGTCCCCGGGGCGCAGCTCCGCCAGTGCCCGGTGCAGCGTGCCGAAAATGAGGCTGTGCACGGCGCGTGACTCGCGGAAACGCACCTCGTGCTTCGTCGGATGCACGTTCACGTCAACCTGCGCCGGATCCACCTCCAGGTACAGGAGGTACGCCGGATGGCGGCCGTGGTAGAGCACGTCCCGGTAGGCCTGGCGCACGGCGTGGGCCACGACCTTGTCGCGGACGATGCGTCCATTGACGAAGAAGTACTGCAGGTCCGCCTGGCTGCGGGAGAAGGTGGGCAGGCCGATCCAGCCTGCGAGACGCAGGCCCGGCGCCTCCCGCGAGAGCGGCAGGGACTGCTCGAGGAACGCGGGACCACAGACCGCGGCTACGCGTCTGCCCTGCTCCGCCTCTGTGCCCGCGGGCCGCAGGCGCTGTATGGAGCGGCCGTTGTGGCGCAGCTCGAAGGCCACGTCGAAGCGGGCGAGGGCGAGGCGCTTGACCACCTCCTCGAGATGGCCGAACTCGGTCTTGTCCGTACGCAGGAACTTGCGCCGGGCCGGCGTGTTGAAGAACAGGTCGCGCACCTCGACGGTCGTGCCGCGCGGGTGGGGCGCCGGGGTCACGGTGACGGCCTGGTCCCGGCCCTCGCTGGCGGCCCGGTGGCCGGGGCCCTCGCCGGAATCGTTGCTGGTGATGCTGAGCCGCGAGACGGAGCCGATACTCGCCAGGGCCTCGCCGCGGAAGCCGAGGGTGCGCACGGCCTCGAGGTCATCGAGGCTGTCGATCTTGCTGGTGGCGTGCCGGGCAAGGGCCAGGGGCAGATCATCGGCGCTGATGCCGCAGCCATTGTCGCGGATGCGGATGAGCCGCGAGCCGGCGCCCTCGATCTCGATCTCGAGCCGGTCCGCGCCGGCATCGAGGGCGTTCTCGAGCAGTTCCTTGACCACCGAGGCCGGCCGCTCGACGACCTCCCCGGCGGCAATCTGGTTCGCCAGCCGCGGCGACAGGCGATGAATCAGTCCCACGCGGCGTCTCCCCCCTCGTCCCTTGCCACTGCCATCAGCTGCCGGGAATCTTCAGGGTGTTGCCGACCATGATGCGGTCGCCGCGCAGGCCGTTGTAACTCTTCAGGTCCGCCACCGAGACATTGAAACGCTGGGCGATGCCGGAGAGCGTATCCCCGCGGGCGATCGTGTACTGGCGGCCGATGCCATTCTCCTTGTGCCACGCCAGCAGCGTGCCCGGCGGCGGGTGGTCCCGCCACCAGCGGCGCAGGCCGCGGAAGATCGCCGCCGCCATCTGCCGGCGATAGCTGGCGGTGGCGAGTTTGCGCGCCTCGGCGGGGTTCGAGATGAACCCTGTCTCGACGAGGATCGACGGGATGTCCGGCGACTTCAGTACGGCGAAGGCCGCCTGTTCCACCTGGCGCTTGTGCAGCCGGGCCACGCTGTCCATCTCGCCGAGCACGCTCGCGCCCATGTTCAGGCTCGCGTCGAGCGTCGAAGTCATGGACAGGTCCGCGAGCACCTCGGCGAGCATCTCGTCCTTGTCGGCAAGTCGCACACCGCCGATAAGGTCGGCGGCGTTCTCCTTCTCGGCAAGATAGCGGGCGGTGGTGCTGGTCGCGCCGCGGGTGGACAGGGCATAAACAGACGCGCCGTTGGCCTCCTGGCGGGTGAAGGCGTCGGCGTGGATCGAGACGAACAGGTCGGCCTGGCGCTTGCGCGCGAGGTCCCTGCGGCCGCGGAGGCTGACGTAGTAATCACCGCTGCGTACCAGCACAGGGCTGAAGCCGGGCTCGCGCTCGAAGTGGCCGTGCAGCTCCCGGGCGATGGCGAGCACCACATCCTTCTCGCGCAGGCGCCCCGGGCCGAGGGCCCCCGGGTCCTCGCCGCCATGGCCCGCGTCGATGGCCACAACCACGTCGCGGCGGCTGTCCGAGCGCGCAACCTTGCGCGGCGTATCCGCCGCCGGGACCTCGTCGTAGAGGTCGAGGACGACCCGGTCACCGGCCTGCGCGTTGGCGCGGAGGGCAAAGCTGCGCGGCGTGACCATCGCCCGCATGTCGAAGACCAGGCGCAGGTCGTCGCCCTCGCGCACACCGGCGCGCACCCGCTCGATCGGCGTATCCGCCAGCGGCAACCCGTCGACACCGGCCCGCAGCACCGCGTCCGTGACATCGAGCACGACCCGGCGCGGGCTGTCCAGGACAATGACCCGGTGTTCGGCCGGGGCGTCGAGGTCGAGCACGATCCGCGTGTGGTCCGGGGCGCGCCAGAGGCGGACGTCCTGCACCGTCGCGGCACCGGCCGCGGCTGCGGCCAGGAGCGCGGTGGCGAATGCGGCAAGCAGGGCTACGAGGTAGCCGGCGGCAGCGGCGCCGTCGGCAGGGAAATGGACCACGGCACAGCGGCGGCCGAAGCGCTGGCGGTGCTCAGCCGTCATCGATTGCTGCAAGCACATCTCCTGCTACCGGGGTTGCCGCCTCCAGCGTGACCCTGCGGCCATCGCCTCGCGCCGCCATGGTAATCGCTAAGTCAGCGACGGGCAAAAAGCCGCCGCCGCGCTCCGGCCACTCCACCAGGCACAGGCAATCCCCCGCGAGATAGTCGCGAAAACCCAGCAGCTCGAGTTCTTCCGGGTCACCCAGGCGGTAGAGGTCGAAGTGGTAGACGGGAATGCGGGTGTGCTCATAGGGTTCGACCAGCGTATAGGTCGGGCTCTTCACCGCGCCGCGGTGGCCAAGGCCCTGGACGATACCCCGGGACAGGGTCGTCTTGCCCGCGCCGAGATCGCCGCTCAGCGTGATCAGCAGCCCCGGCACCAGCACCCGCGCGAGCCGCTCCCCGAGGGCGACCGTCGCCGCCTCGTCGGGCAGCGTCAGGGCGAGCGCACCCATCAGCCGAGCAGGCGCCGGAGCGGCACAAACAGGTCCGAGGGGAGGAGGCCGCGCTGGCCATCCGCGGCGGCGAGGTCAGCGGCGGCCGCGTGCGCCGAGACGGCAAGGCGGGCAGCGTGGCCCGGCGACAGGCCCTGGGCCAGGAGGCCGCCGGTGAGCCCGGCGAGCACATCGCCCATGCCCCCCGTGGCCATGCCCGGGTTGCCGGCGGCGCAGAGGCCGGCGCTCCCGTCCCCGGCCACCACCAGGCTGCCGTTGCCCTTGAGCACGACCGTCGCGGCATAGCGCCCGGCAAGCGCTCGCGCACTGGCGAAGCGATCCGCCTGCACCGCCCTGCTGTCGCTGCCGAGGAGCCGGCCGGCCTCCCCGGGGTGTGGCGTGAGCACGGCGGGCGCGGGCCAGGGCGCATCGCCGGCGGCAAGGAGCGCTAGGCCGTCGGCATCGATCACCGCCGGCAGCCCGGCGGCCCGCGCGCGGGCGAACAGCTGCTCGCTCCAGGGGCCGCGGCCGAGGCCCGGGCCCAGCACCAGCAGGTCACTAGCCGCGAGCAGCGGCTCGAGCTCGTGCACATCCGGCACTGCGCGCACCATCGCCTCCGGCAGCCGGGCCAGGAAAGCCGGCACATGCTCGCCGCGGGTCGCCACACGCACGAGGCCCGAACCTGCCCGCAGCGCCGCCTCGGCGGCGAGCAGCGCGGCGCCCCCCATGCCGTGATCGCCGCCGATCACCAGGACGTTGCCAAAATGCCCCTTGTGCGCCTGCGGCGGCCGCGGGGCGAGGGCCTCGCGCTCCACCGCCAGGGACAGGAGTTCCCACGCCTCGGCACCCGGCACGGCGGCGAAGCTTTCCGCCGGCACCGCAAGGTCGTCGAAATCCAGGTCGCCGGCCAGGGCAGGGCCGTCCGCGGTATAGAGGCCGCGCTTGCGGCCGATGAAGGTCACGGTCGCCGTCGCCCGTACCGCCGTGCCGAGGACCCGCCCCGTGTCGGCGCAGAGCCCGGAGGGAATGTCCACCGCCAGTACCGGCAGGCCGCTCTCGTTGATGGCGTCGATGACGCTGGCGGCATCGGGGCGAACGGGGCCACCGAGGCCCGTTCCGAGGAGGGCATCGACGATGACGGCGCCGGAGCCCGCCGGCAGGCAACCCGCCGTCCAGGGCTCTGCGGCAACCCCCTCGTCCAGGGCGTGCCGCCGCGCCGCGGCGGCGTCCCCGCTCAGCCGGCCGGGATCCCCGACGGTGAAGACAGTCACCGGCAGGCCGCGCTTGTGGGCGAGGGCCGCCACCAGGTAGCCGTCCCCGCCGTTGTTGCCGCCACCACAGACCACGGCGATGGCCGCGGGCGCCGGCCAGCGCCGGCACAGGCGCGCGAAGGCCGCCTCCGCCGCGCGGGCCATGAGCGTCATACCGCGCAGCCCACCGTGCTCGATGGCGGCCGCATCGAGCGCCCGCGTCTGCGTAGCGCTGTACAGTAAGGTTGCCGCTTCCGGCATGGGTCCTCCGCTTGCGTGCATCGCCCACGGCGGGCGTCACTTTCCGGCAGTTCTGTTTCTGGCAGAATGATACCGTACCCCGAAGGGCTGTTCGCACGCAGCAGGCGCACCCGTGACCACCACCATCACCAGCGACAACCCGGCCGCGCTGACCGAACGCATCCGCGGCTGGGCCCGTGAGCTCGGCTTCCAGCAGCTGGGCATCAGCGACGTGGATCTCACGGCGCACGAAGGCTACCTGCAGAAGTGGCTGGACGCCGGCTACCACGGCGGCATGGACTTCATGGCCGCCCACGGGACACGGCGCAGCCGCCCCGAGGAACTGGTGCCCGGCACCTGCCGGGTACTCTCGGTGCGCATGGACTACCTGCCACCCGGGGACGACCCGGACGCCACCCTGGCCGACGGCGAACGCGCCTACATCGCCCGCTATGCCCTCGGCCGCGACTACCACAAGGTCCTGCGCCGGCGCCTGGCGAGGCTCGCAAAGCGCATCGAGGACGAGGCCGGCGGCGGCCGCTACCGGGCCTTCGTCGACTCCGCACCGGTGCTGGAGCGGGCCATCGCCGAGAAGGCGGGCCTCGGCTGGATTGCCAAGAACACCATGCTCATCAATGAACAGGCGGGATCGTGGTTCTTTCTCGGCGAGATCTACACGGACCTGCCCCTGCCCGCGGATGCGCCCCGGACACAGAAGCACTGCGGCAGCTGCCGCGCCTGCCTCGACATCTGCCCCACGAACGCCTTCCCCGGCCCCTTCGAGCTCGATGCCCGGCGCTGTATCTCCTATCTCACGATCGAGCACAAGGGCGCCATCGAGGAAGCCCTTCGCCCGCTCATGGGCAACCGGGTCTTCGGCTGCGACGACTGCCAGCTCGTCTGCCCCTGGAACAAGTTCGCCCGGCCCACGGCGGAGGCTGACTTCCGGCCGCGGCACGGGCTCGATGCGCCGGCGCTGGCGGAACTGTTCGCCTGGGACGAGGCCACCTTCCTGGAGCGCACCGCGGGCTCGCCGATCCGGCGCGTGGGCCACGAGCGCTGGCTGCGCAACCTCGCCGTCGGCCTCGGCAATGCACCCACTTCACCGACGGTCGTCAGCGCCCTGCAGGCGCGGCGCGACCACCCTTCGCCGCTGGTGCGGGAGCATGTCGAGTGGGCGCTGGGACGGCACGGCGCCCGGTAGCGAGACGCCCGGCGGAATCTGCACTGCGGAATGTGCACTGCGGAAAGCGCGGCGGGCAACCACCGCGCCGGAGGCCATGCCGGGTCAGTCGCGGCGGGCGGTCAGGCGCCGTCGATGAGCAGGAAGTTGTCACGGTAGTAGCGCAGTTCCGCGATCGAATCGCGGATGTCGTCGAGGGCGAGGTGGGCGCCCTTCTTGGTGACGGCGGCGGCGATGTCCGGTCGCCAGCGCTGGACGAGGATTTTCAGCGCGGAAACGTCGAGGTTGCGGTAGTGGAAGAAGCGCTCCAGCGCCGGCATGTGCCGGGCCATGAAGCGCCGGTCCTGGCAGATCGAATTGCCGCACATGGGCGAGGCGCCCTCGGGCACCCACTCTCCCAGGAAGTCGATGGTCTGCTCCGCGGCCGCGCTCTCGTCGATGACACTGGCGCGGACCCGGTCCACCAGCCCGGAGCGCGTATGGTGGGTGGTGTTCCACTCGTCCATGGCCGCGAGCACCGCCTCGTCCTGGTGGATGGCGAGCACCGGCCCCTCCGCAAGGGTGTTCAGGTCACTGTCGGTGACGATCGTGGCGATCTCGATCACCCGGTCCCGGTCCGGGTCCAGCCCGGTCATCTCCATGTCCACCCACACCAGGTGGCTCGCATCGCGCATGGTGCTCTCCCCCGCTATCGTGTTACGAGTGTAGCTACCCCGCAGAAAGAAAAAAGGGCTATCGATCGGTTGCAGGGCCAGTCCGTGGTTGTTCGCATCGTTCCGGGGCGCGTTCGGGAGACTTCTCTCAGTCGCTCCCCGAGGCGCGCTCGACACGCTCCCGCGGCACCTCGATAATCCCGGCGATGACCAAGCGCAGACTGACCCGCCAGCAGGCCTGGCGCATCGAGAAGATCCAGGCCGAGCGCGCCCGGCGGGCGCAGCGTCGCGAAGAGGCCGCCGGCGAGGAGAGCGGCCTGGGGCCCGAGACCGAGGGCGTGGTCATCGCGCACTACGGCACCCAGCTCGAGGTCGAGGCCGCCGCAGACCCGGGCCGCGGCCTGCGCTGTCACCGGCGCGCCAACCTCGAGGGGCTGGTCACCGGTGACCGGGTCGTGTTCCGCGCCGGCGAACCCACGGGGGTGGTCGTCGCGCGGCTGCCGCGGCGGTCCCTGCTGTCCCGCCCGGATGCGCGCGGCGTGCCGCGCCCGGTGGCCGCGAACATCGACCAGGTCGCCGTCGTCATCGCGCCGGAGCCGGCACCGCATGCGAACCTCATCGACCGCTACCTGGTGGCCACGGAGGCCATGGGTGCCGACGCGCTGCTGGTCGTGAACAAGGCAGACCTGCTCGCGGACGCGGAAGCGGCCGCAGCCATGGCGGCCCTGCTCGCCCCCTACGACGCGCTCGGGTACCGGGTAATCGAGACCAGCCGGGCAACGGCGTCTGTCACCCTGGGGGCGGCGCTATCCGGCCACACCAGCGTGCTCGTCGGCCAGTCGGGGGTCGGCAAGACCTCCCTCGTGAATGCGCTGCTGCCCGGCCTGGACCGGCGCACCGGCGACCTCTCGGGCCCCGGCCGCAAGGGCAGGCATACCACCACCACCGCGGAGCTGCACCACCTGGCGGCGGGCGGCGACCTGATCGATTCACCGGGCATCCGCGAGTTCGGCCTGGACCACCTGCCGCGGGACGAGGTCGCCGCGGGCTTCCGTGAGTTCCGGCCCTTCCTCGGTCACTGCCGCTTCCGCGACTGCCGCCACCGGAACGAGCCCGGCTGTGCACTGCTCGAGGCGGTTGAAGCGGGGGCGGTAAGCAGCGAGCGTCTCGCGAGCTACCGGCACATCGTCGACGAGGATTAGGCGGCGCGCCGCTGGTCCCGCGCCCCGACGGGCGGACGCCCGCCGCTAGCGGAGGCGGTGGGCCAGGGGCATGCCCAGGCGTACGCGTGCGCCCGGCCTACAGGCGTCGTCCCAGCGGATCGTGCCTGCCGGGAAGAGCAGGATCACCGTGGAGCCCAGGCAGAAGCGGCCCATCTCTTCGCCCCGGGTGAGGGACACGGGGGCCGGCGGCGCGGCGTAGTCCGTGAGCGTGTTGCGCCGCGGCGGCGGCGCCACCCGGCCCGCCCAGGTCGTCTCGATCCCGGCGACGATCATGGCGCCCACCAGGACCATGGCGAACGGCCCGAGCGGCCCCTCGAAATGGCAGACCAGGCGCTCGTTGCGGGCGAAGAGCCGATCCACGCCCGCGGCGGTCGCGGCATTCACGGAGAACAGGCGCCCGGGTACATAACGCATGGCCGCGAGGCGCCCGTCGCAGGGCATGTGCACCCGGTGGTAATCCCGCGGCGACAGGTAGAGGGTGGCGAAGGCACCGCCGCGGTAGCTCGCCGCCCGCAGCTCATCGCCGCCGAGGAGCGCGGGGAGGGAGAAGGCACGGCCCTTGGCCTGGAAGATGCGTTCACCGTCAATGGCTCCGCCCTGGCTGACGGCGCCGTCCACCGGGCTGACCACGGGCGCGTCCGCAAGGGGACGGGTGCCGGGCTTCAGGGCGCGGGTGAAGAAATCGTTGAAGCTCCCGTAGGCCTCCGGGAACGGGCGCTCCGCCTCGGCGAGATCCACGCCGTAGTGGCGCACGAAAGCCCTGATGACTGCGTGCTTCAGCCAGCGCGGACGCTCGAGGTCAGCTAGCCGGCCGGTGAATCGCGACAGTGCGTGGTGCGGTACGCTATGCTGCAGCCAGAGAAAGGGAGCGTTCATGGCGCGTAGTGTACTGGCAAAGCCGGCAGCGGTCAGCGCGCCGGTCGTTGCCGCGCTCCTCGCCCTCGCCGGCGGGGCGGCGGCGGACAGCAACGAGTCGCTGGTCGGCTGGACTGCGCCCGTACCGCCGGACCCTAACGCCACCAGCAGCAACTGGGTCGACACCGGGCACGCCTACGTGACCCACCAGGCCGAGGCACTGACCCAGTGGATGGACCAGTTCTTCGGCGACTCCAACTACAACCTCGAGCAGGCCGAATCCCTGCTGCGCCTGCAGCTGGTCGACAACTGGACCAGCGCCGACGGCCACGACCCGAAGCCGCGAGTTCGCGGCAAGCTTCAGCTGCCGCGCATCTCCCGGCGCCTGGACCTCGTGTTCTCCGACGAGGAGCAGGACGCGGAGATCCCCGGTGACGACCGTCTCGACGAGGAGGTAGGGCTGCAGTACCGGGTCAGCGACAAGGGCCGCAGCCGCTTCGACTTCACCCTGAGCGCCAATACCGGCGGCCTGAAGCCCGGCGTGAAGTACCGCAACCAGGGCCCCTGGGCGGAGGACCTCAACTACCGTTTCATCCAGCGCCTGCAGCACGAGAGCGACGAGGGCTTCTACGCCACCTCGCAGTTCGACATCAACTACCGCCAGGGCGACAACGCGATCTGGCGCTGGACCCAGCGCGCCGTCTACGGTGAGGAAACGGAGGGTGCCGAGTGGCGTTCCCGGCTCGCCATGCGCCGCCGCTACCGCGCCGCCACCTCCCGGCCTGTTGCCGTCGAGTACTTCGGCGCCGTCGACGGCGTCACCGACCCGGAGAGCGAGGTACGCAACTATCGCCTTGGCTTCGTGCTCCGGCGCCAGCTCTGGCGGCCCTACCTCTTCATGGAGGTGGAGCCCAGCTACAACTGGCGCCTGCAACCGGACGACGTGCGCCGCAAGGGCGTCCTGGGCCTCGTCCTGCGCCTCGAGTTCGCCCTGCAGCGCGATCTCGCCCGGCCGCCGGCTCAAGACCCGGCAACCTAGTGTCCTGAGCGCGACCGCTCCAGGCGGGGTCGCGCCTCCAAGCTTCCCGGCCCGGCTGCCGGGGAATACTCCCGGTCGCTCCCCGCGGCCGTCCCGGGAAACAACCCCGGGGTGCGGGCATAGTGTGCCCTGCCGCAGGCCTTTGTCCCTTCTCTAAACAAGTTACGGGAAATTTTTCCCAGATTTCTTGACGAGCCCAGAATTTGGGATTAAATTCCCAACCAAGGCTGTTGCCGATCTCCCCCTATCGAGCCTGCACCGGAGGTGTGACCCATGAACAACGAGCTCCTGTTCCGTCCCAGGACCCTGGCCACGGCCAGCGCCCTCGCCCTCGTCCTGACCGCCTGCGGTGGCGGCGGCGGCGGCGGTACGGCCAGCGCGCCGAGCACGCCGAGCACGCCGGCACCCTCGCCGACGGAGGGCGGCAGCGGTGACGGCACCACCACGGAGGCGCCGGAACGTCGCCTGAGCGGCAGCATTACCGGCTTCGGCAGCGTGTTCGTGGGCGGCGTGAAGTTCGAGACTGACGATGCCGAGATCATCATCGACGGCGAGCCGGCGAGCGAGCGCGACCTCGCCGTGGGCATGGTGGTACTCCTCGACGGCACGGTGAACGGCGACGGCACCACCGGCACCGCCAACCGCATCATCTATGACGACGAGCTGACCGGGCCCATCGAGAGCATAGAAGCCTCTGCCGACGGTGACGCGCTGTTGCTCGTGGTCCTCGGCTTCAACGTCATCGTTGAGCGCACGGGGACGGTCTTTGACGACGTGACCTTCGATACCCTCGCCGTCGACGACGTGGTCGAGGTCTCCGGCTTCCCGCAGGAGGGGAACCGCCTGCGGGCCACCCGCATCGAGCGCAAGGACGATTTCGTTCCCGGCAGCACCGCGGTGGCGCTCGAGGGCATTGCCCGCAACGTGACGGCAGACAGCTTCACCATCGGCGCCGTCACCGTGGACAGCAGTGGTGCGTTCATCGATGAGGACGACGGTGCCCTCGCGGACGGTGTTCGCGTCGAGGTCTACGGCACGCTGGCCGACGGCGTGCTGACCGCCACGGAAGTGGACACGGAGGACGGCCCTGCCGCCGGCCTCGCCGAGGGGGATACCGTTTCTGTGGAAGGAGCGGTCAGCGCCTACGTGGACGACAACAGCTTCCGCGTGCGCGGCCTGCCCGTGGATGCCAGCGGTGCCACCCGCTCGCCGGCCGACCTCGCCCTCGCCGACGGCGCCATCGTCCAGGTGAGCGGTACCTGGGACGGCCAGCGCCTGCTTGCGGAACGCATCGGCAGCCGCCGCGGCCGGATCGAGATCGAGGGGCCCGTCGCCACGGTAGACAGCGAGAACGGCCTGATCGACATCGCTCTCGCCGCGGGTACCATCAGCGTCGCCACGAACCAGGGCACCCGCCTCGACGACGACCGCGGCGACATCGACCGGCTGACCCTGGGCGACATCGTCCCCGGCGACTTCCTCGAGATCGAGGCCTACCTCGAGGGGGAGCGCCTCATCGCCACGGTCATCGACCGTGAAGAGACCGACGACGAGGTCCTGCAGGCGCCGGTGGAACGCTTCAACGCCGGCACAGCTATCACGCTACTCGGCGTGACCTTTACGGTCAGTGAGGGCGAAACGGCATACGAGAACCTGCAGGACAATGACATCCCCGCCACGGCTTTCTTCGCCCAGTTGCAACCCGGCGACCTGGTCAGGCTCAAGGACAATGAGCTCGCCGACGGAATCGCCGACGAGATCGAATTCGAGGACAAGGGCCGCCTCGACGGCGAGCGTGAGTTCGGCTGTGGCTTCGATGACGACGGCACGAGCTGTGACGACGATGATCTCATGGGCGACGACACGATCACCGACGATGATGGCATCGACACGCCCGAGGACGAGGACGACCTCACCGACCATGACGGCATCGACACGCCCGAGGACGAGGACGACCTCACCGACGATGACGGCATCGACACGCCCGAGGACGAGGACGACCTCACCGACGATGACGGCATCGACACGCCCGAGGACGAGGATGACCTCACGGACGGCGACGGGATCGACACGCCGGAAGACGAAGATGACCTCGCGGACGGCGACGGCGCAGCTACGCCCGAAGAGGAGGACGGCGAAGACGACAGCTGAGGCCGTCGACACGCGAACGGCGGTGGCCGATGATAGCGCCGCAGGCGATCGCGATGGAGACAACCGTGGCCGGAGCAGGCAGCGCCGCCCCTGGCGACACCCGGGCCCTGAAGGCCCTCCTGGCAGCACGGGATTTTCCCGCGCTGCTGCGCGCCACCGAGGGGCAGGACGGGGCTACCGCGCCGGAGCGCTGGCTCTACCGGGGCAAGGCGCTGGAGGGTCTGTTACGGCTGGAGGCAGCCGCTGACTGTTACGGTGCGGGGCTCGAGCGCTGGCCCGAAGCCGCCTCGCTGCACCTCGCTCTCGGGCAGCTCGCGCTGCGCGAGGGCGACCGCCCCACCGCCCTCGAAGCCCTGGAGCGGGCGCGGTCCCTGAATCCCGACAGCCTGGACTGCTACGCGGCCCTGCTGCACCTGGTGCCCCTGGCGCCGGACGGGCCCGAGGCGGCGCGGATCCTGGCCCGGGCTCTCGATCACCGGCGCGGCGACGCGGCCCGTGCCCGCGCCCTCTTCCTCCTGGGCCAGCTCCAAGTGGAGGCCGGCCGCGACCGCACAGGCTTTATCTACTACGCGGCGGGCAACGCCCTCGCGCGCGACGCCATCGAAGAGCGCAAGCGGGAGTACCGCATTCCGGAGCGGCTGCTGCGCATGGACCGGAAAACCTTTACGGCGGCCGCGCGCTCGCTACCGCCCTGCAACACCTTGGTGGTGAGCGGGCTGCCGCGCTCGGGCAAGAGCCTCGTGGAGGGCCTGCTGGCAGAGCACCGCGCCGTTGTGGCGGGCGGTGAGTTCGCCGGCCTGCGCCGCGCCGTGGCCGCCGCGCCCCCCGGCGAACTGCCCGCCCGCCTGCGCGCCGCAGCGGCCCGCGGGCAATCTCCCTTTGCCCAGGCCTACCGGGAGCACCCGTTGAGCGAGAGGCTTCTGGATAAAAACAGCGCCGCAGGCGCTGCGGCGAGTGAGCGCTGGCTGGTCGACAGCTCGCCCGCGAACCTGCCGCGGCTGGGCTATTTCGGTCTTTTGCACCCGGACGTGCCGGTCGTGCTCTGCCGGCGCCGGGCCCCGGACCTTGGCCTGGCACTGTATTTCAAGAAGTTCCGCAGCGGCCACGGGTACAGCTACGACCTGGCGGCGGCGGGGCGTGCCATCGCCCGCGCGGAGCGGCTGATCGCCCACTGGCAGGCCGTGCTGCCGAACCCGGTGCTGGTGGTGGACTACGAAGACCTGGTCACGGAGCCCGCACGGCTGCGGAACCGGCTGTTTGCCCACCTGGGGCTGTCGCTCCCGCCACAGGCTGAAGCCGCGGCCAACAGAACGCCGGGGGAGCAGGGCACAGCAGCGGCCGGGGGCTGGCGCCTGTTCCCGAGCAAGTCCCCGGGCGCCGGCAGCGCCCTGGACCCGGCCCTGCTCGGCTTCGCCGGGCGCTTCAAGGAGGAACTGACGCCACTGGTCGCGGCATACGAGGCCGAGCGCGGCTAGCGACCCTGTCGGAGTGAGGGGGCGGCTCGCGCCGCCACGGTCCGGGCCTGGCGAGGGCGGCGCTCCCGGAGGCTGTCCGGCACCGGCTTTGACCCGGCGAGAGGCTACAGCTCTTCCTCGGCAAAGGCCGCCAGCCGCGAGCGCAGGATGCCGCCGATATGCATGACGCCGGCGTGTTCGTAGTGCTTGCTCTTTTCCACCAGGTAGGTGAGGCCCGAGGTGAGCGGCGAGATGTACTTGTTGTCGATCTGAGCGAGGTTGCCGAGCACCACGATCTTCGAACCCTCGCCCACCCGGCTGATCACCGACTTCAGCTGGAACTGCGACAGGCCCTGGGCCTCGTCGATGATGATGTAGGCGTTGTTGAAGGAGCGGCCGCGCATGAAATTCAGCGACTTGAACTGGATGTTGGCCCGCTCTTTCACGTACTCGATGCTGCCGGCGCAGGACTCGTCGGTGCCGTGAAGGATCTCCAGGTTATCGTCGAAGGCCGCCAGCCAGGGCGCCATCTTCTCTTCCTCCGTACCCGGGAGGAAACCGATATCCTCGGCGATGGGCGGCGTCGAGCGCGCCACGATGAGCTTGCTGTAGCGCCCCTCCTCCAGGATGCCCTGGAGCCCGTAGGCCAGCGCCAGCAACGTCTTGCCGGAGCCCGCAGGGCCCGTGAGCACGGTCATGTCGACATCGTCGTCGGCGAGCAGCGCCATGGCCATGGCCTGATCGAGGTTGCGCGGCGCCAGGCCCCAGAAGCGCTGGTTCATCAGGCCGTCCCGGCTGTCGCAGCGCAGGTACACGTGCTGGCCGTCGATGCGCACGACAAAGGCGAGGAAGTCGTGCTCGTCGAAGAGGAACTGGTTCGGGTAGGCCTGCGGCAACGCCGCCCGCGGCACCCGGTGCAGCGTCAGGTCGTCCTCGCGCAGCGTATCCACCTCGTCCACGCCGTCCCAGAAATCACCGGCGACGTGCTCGTAGCCTTTCGTGAGCAGGTCGATGTCATCCAGCACCCGGTCGCGGCGGTAGTCCTCCACGTGCAGGAGCCCCGAGCCCTTGGCCTTGATGCGCATGTTGATGTCTTTTGTCACCAGGCAGACGAAGCGTTCCGGGTGTTCCGCCTGCAGCTTGATGGCGACGTTGATGATGCGGTTGTCGTTGGCCTGGTCCGGGGTGCCGTCGAGGTAGGGAATATCGCTGTCGTCGGTGATCAGCTGATCGGGATAGATGGCGAGGGTGCCGGGCGGCCCCTGCAGCGTGCTGCCGGGTACCTCCACGCCCTCCTGGATCTCGTGCGGCGTGGCCGCGTCGACGATCCTGTCGATGAGCTGGATGGCGATACGCGCTTCCCGGCTCACGGTCTTGTCGCGCCGGTCCTTGATATGGTCCAGCTCCTCGAGGACCGTCATCGGGATGACCACGTGGTGTTCGTTGAAGGCACTGATCGCCGTGGGATCGTGCAGGAGCACGTTGGTATCGAGTACGTAGGTTTTCGGGCCGGCGGCCTCATCGTGGGTCAGGGGGGGCTGCAGAGCGAGGCTGCTTTCCATGCGGACTCTCCGGGACGGGGTCAGGAAACCGCCACGACGCGGGCCCGGCACGGGCGCACCGTGCGGCGCCGGGGCGGCGTAGCGAAGGGAGGCAAGGCGCGAAGAACAGTGGAGCCGGGGGCGACGCTACGGGGCAGGCAGTTAAGGCTGCGCTGGCCGGCGGGGGAAACCCTGGAGCAAGTCGGTCGAATGGCGCGATCCCGTGCGTTGCCCGAACTCGTCTCGATTATTGAGCGCACATCGAGGGGGTGTCAATTGCGCCGTCCGCCGCCCTTGCCACCCGCGCCGTCACCCTGACACCCGGGGTCTTTTCAGCTAGCATACGCCCCTTTGCCCTTGCCCCTGCGGGGCCCCGCGCCCATGCCGATGCCGACAAGACTGCCATGCTAGACCGCGACGCCCTGTCCCAGCTCCGGGGCCTCAAGAAGGAGATGGAATCCACCAAGGAGCGGGCGGAAGCTGTCGTCAAGGGCACACAGGCACGCTATGGCTTCGCGGTCCTCGACGATGGCCGGGAGGTCTTCGTCCCCCCGGATGAGATGCTCAAGGCCTTTCCCGGCGACCGGGTGCGGGTCTGCATCCGCCCCGGCGCCGATGAGCGCCCGGTCGCGGAGGTCGAGCGCCTCGTCGACAGCCCCCTCGGCGAGTTCAACGGCCTCTGCGTGCGCAAGGGCAAGGCGCTCTTCGTCCGCCCGCAGCTCGCCGCGCTGCAGCGCTGGCTCTTCCTGCCGCCGCACGCGCGTAACGGCGTCAAGGAGGGCGACTATGTCCGCTGCGCCGTGCTGCGCCACCCGATCCGCGACGGACGGCCGCAGGCCAAGGTCCTCAGGGTCTTCGGCCCGGCGGGCACACCGGGGCTCGAGAACGCCTACGCCATGGCCCGGCACGGTCTCAAGGCCGGCTGGGACAGCGCCCGCGAACGCGAGCTCGCCGCGCAGATCGAGGCCAGCGACCCGCTGGCGGACAGCCACCGCCTGGATCTCACGGACCTCGCCTTCGTTTCCATCGATTCGGCGCGCACCCAGGACATCGACGACGCCCTCTACGCAGAGACCACCACCGACGGCTGGATCCTCTACGTCGCCATCGCCGACCCCACGGCCTACCTCGGGCCGGACTCGCCGCTCCTGCCGTTGGTCACCGCCCGCGCCTGCTCGGCCTATTTCCACGGCGACGTGGTACCCATGCTGCCCGAGGTCCTGGCCCAGGACAGCTGTGCGCTCAGCGAAGACAACACGCGCCCGGCGCTTGTCTGCAAGATGTTCATCGCCGACAGCGGCGAACTCCGCGACTTCGAGTTCCACGAGGCCGCCGTGCGCTCGCGGGCCAAGCTGTCCTACTTCGCCGTGGACAAGTACCTCTCCGGGAGCCAGGACAGCCTCATGAGCCATGCCAGTCCGCTCGAGGCGCTCTATGCCGTCTACCGGGCGCTCAGCAGCGACCGCGAGGCCCACGGCCTCGCCATGGAAGAGCGCCGGGAGTACCGCTGGCAGCTGGACGACAAGGGGCAGATCGAGGCCATTGAGCCCGGCGAGAAGCTCACCTCGCAGCGCCTGGTGGAAGCCTGCATGGTCGCCGCCAACCGCTGCGCCGCCCGCTTCCTCGCCGAGCACGAGGCCAGCGGGCCCTATATCAGCCACCCGGGCTTTCGCCGCGACCGCGCCGACGAGACCCGACAGTTCCTCGAGCGTAACCTGCCGGCACTGAAGGATGTGGACCCGCAGGATCTCGCGGGCTACCGCGGCATCTTCCGTGCGCTGGCGGAGCCGGGAAGCGAGCTGCCCCTGCGGGCCATGGTCAACCGGCTGCTGACCCGGGCGACGCTGAGCACGAAACCGGCGCCGCACATGGGCATGGTGCTGCCGGTGTACACGACCTGCACCTCGCCGCTGCGCCGGGCCGTCGACTTCCTCGCCCACCTGCAGCTCAAGGCCATCCTCCACGGGCGCAAGCCCGACCTCGTGGACGGCCCGATGCTCGAGCAGGTGAGCGCCGGGCTGCGCGCCGTGCGCGCCGCCACGGGCGAGGCCGAGCGCTGGCTCGCTGCGAACTTCCTGGAGCGGCAGGCCGCAGCGGACCCGGCCCCCTGGCCGGCGCGCATCGTGCACATGAGCTCCAGCGGCTTCATGGCGCGCCTCGACGCCTGGGGCCTCGAGGGATTCGTGGACCTGCGCAAGGACCCGGAGAAGTTCAGCTACGACAAGTGGCAGGCCACCCTGACCAGCAAGACCCGGCGCTTCCAGCTCGAGGCGCCGGTGGCGGTGACCCTCGCCGGCATCGATCGCGAGGGGGACCACCTCGCCGGCTTCGAGCCCGCACCGGGCGAAGGCGCGCTGTAGCAGGCACGACGCGCGCCGACGGCCGGCGCTAGAAGTGCGCGTTCCCCGGCGTGCGCGGGAAGGGAATGGCGTCGCGGACATTGTCCATGCCCGTGACGTAATTGACGAGCCGTTCGAAGCCGAGGCCGAAGCCGGCGTGGGGCACGGTGCCATAGCGGCGCAGGTCCCGGTACCACCAGAGCTCCTCCCGGAGCGCCGGCTCCATGCGCGCCTCCAGCACGTCGAGGCGCTCCTCGCGCTGGCTGCCGCCGATGATCTCGCCAATGCCCGGCGCGAGCACATCCATGGCAGCGACCGTCTCACCGTCGTCGTTCAGGCGCATGTAGAAGGCCTTGATGTCCTTCGGGTAGTTCGCGATCACCACGGGGCGCCCCACGTGCTTCTCGCACAGGTAGCGCTCGTGCTCGCTCGCGAGATCCACGCCCCAGCTCACCGGGAATTCGAAGCTCTCGCCGCAGCCCTCGAGGATGCGCACCGCCTCGCCGTAGTCCATGCGCTCGAAGCGATTGTCGATCACCGCCTGCAGCCGCGCCAGCACCGTATCGTCGATGCGCTGCTGGAAGAAAGCCATGTCGTCCTCGCACTCGTCCAGCACCCGGCGGAAGACATGCCGCAGCAGCGCCTCCGCGAGCTCGGCGTTGTCATCGAGGTCCGCGAAGGCGATCTCCGGCTCGACCATCCAGAACTCGGCGAGGTGCCGGCTGGTGTTGGAGTTCTCGGCGCGGAAGGTCGGGCCGAAGGTGTAGACCTTGCTCATGGCCAGGCAGAAAGACTCGACCTCGAGCTGGCCACTCACGGTGAGAAACGCCTCGCCGGCGAAGAAGTCCTCGCCGAAGTCCACGCTGCCGTCGGCCTGGCGCGGCAGGTTGGCGAGGTCGAGGGTGGAGACCCGGAACAGCTCGCCCGCGCCCTCGCAGTCGGAACCGGTGATGATCGGCGTGTTCACCCAGTAGAAACCGCGCTCGTGGAAGAAGCTGTGGATCGCATTGGCCAGCGTATGGCGGACGCGGGTGATGGCGCCGAAGGTGTTCGTGCGCGGGCGCAGATGGGCCTGCGTGCGCAGGTACTCGAAGCTGTGCCGCTTCTTGGCGATGGGGTAATGCTCCGGGTCCAGCACCGGGCCGACCACCTGCACCGCGCTTGCCTGGATCTCCACCGCCTGCCCCTTGCCCTGCGACTCCACCAGTTCCCCGGAGACAATGACCGCGGCGCCGGTGCCGAGTGCCAGTACCTCGTCCTCGTAGTTGCCGAGGGTGTTCGGCACCACCGCCTGGATCGGGTCGAAGCAGGAGCCGTCGTGCACGGCGAGAAAGGAAATGCCGGCCCTGGAATCACGCTTGCTGCGCAGCCAGCCGCGCACCGTCACCAACGCCCCCGGAGCGACATCGCCGCCCAGCAGGGCGCGCACGGGATGGATATCGGCCATGGAAACCTCCGCGGAAAAGAAAGGCGCGGAGCATACCGCAGGGCCGTGGATCGCCGCCAGCAGCGGGCTTACAGCGGTGCCGTGGACGCCAGGTAGGCGGCGGCCAGGCTTTCGACCAGGGCCTGGTCGGCAGCGCTGAACCGGTCGGGGCGGGGACTGTCCACGTCCACCACGCCGACCACGGCGCCGTCCCGCCACAGCGGGACCACCAGCTCGGCCCGGGAAGCGGCATCGCAGGCGATGTGGCCGGGGAAAGCATCGACATCGGCCACACGCTGGGTCTCACCGCTGGCCGCGGCGGCACCGCAGACCCCCTGGCCCACGGCAATGCGCACGCAGGCCGGCTTGCCCTGGAACGGCCCCAGCACCAGTTCGTCCCCAGTGCGGCGATACAGGCCCACCCAGTTGATCTCCGGCAGCTGCAGGGCGAGGAAGGCGACGAAATTGGCGGCGTTGGCCAGGGGGTCGGTCTCGCCGGCGAGCAGGCCCCGGAGTTGGGCCGCGGCCTCGTCGGCCGGGAGCGGGCTGTCGGACGCTTCGAACATGGGCGCCTCCGGTAAAAGGGGGCGCATTATGCAGAGCGGCCCGCGGGCCGGCAAGGCATCAGGCCGCGTCAGGCCGGGCCGCGTCAGGCCGGGCCGCGTCAGGCCGCGCTGTGCAGGCCGCACTCGCGGCCGGCATGGACCTTGGTCGGATCGAAGTAGCGCGTGCTGTCCGGGAGCCCGAGCTCGGCGAGGTAGCTGTCGAGCTGTGCCTGCGTCCAGTGGAACAGCGGCGCAACCTTGTAAGGACCCCGGGGGTCACGGGTGACCACGTCGAGGCCGCGGCGGACGTCCGTCTCCTCGCGGCGGATCCCCGTGAGCCAGAGCGCCGGCCGGTGCTCCGCGAGGGCCCGCTCGAAGGGCTCGAGCTTCACCTGGCGGGTGAACAGGGCGTGGCGCTCCGTCTCCTCGATACCCGGTACGGGACCATAGAGGGCCTGGCGGCGCTCGGCGGTCATGGCCGGTGTGTACACATGCAGGTTGAGGTCCAGGCGCTCGCGCAGCGCCTCGGCGGTGCGGTAGGTCTCGGGCAGGTTGTAGCCGGTGTCCACCCAGACCACGGGCAGGGAAGGGGCAAGGCGGCTGACCAGGTGCAGCATCACCCCGGCGCCGGGGCCCATGCTGGTGCTGGCTATTGCCGGCAGGCCCTGGGCCAGCGCCCAGCGGACGACGGCCTCGGGCGCGGCGTGGTGCAGTTCAGCGTTGATCCTGTCGAGGTCCAGCCCCACCGCGTTCCCCTCACGGCAACCATGCAGGCACCGACTCTAGGGAATAAGAAAAGCCCTGTGAAATAACCAGTTTCTCTATGGTTATTACACGGGGCTGCCCTGCCCCGGGCTCACTCGACCAGCGCCGCCTCCAGCTGCGCGTGCAGCGCCCGGTACTGCTGCGTCAGCTTGTGGTTCGGGGCGAGGTCGATGAGCGGCCGGTGGCCGTAGTGCGATTCCTTCATCTTCACCGAGGAACCGAGGAAGGTATCGAGCACCGGGAAGCCCTCCTCCTCGAGTTCCGCTACCAGCTCGCCCGGCAGGCGCGCCTGCGGGTTGAACTGGTTGATGACGATGCCCTCGATGATGAGCTCCGGGTTGTGGTCCTCCTGCAGTTCGCTGATGTTCTCGAGCAGCGCATAGAGGCTCTGGCGGGCAAAGCTGTCGCAGTCGAAGGGTACCAGCACACTGTCGGCGGCAATGAGCGCGGCCTTGGAGAAGAAGTTGAAGCTCGGCGGCGTGTCGATGTAGACGCGGTCGTACTCGTCCTCCAGCTTCGCCAGCGCGTCGCGCAGCTTGTAGATCTTGTAGCGCGCCTCCAGGGCCCCCTCGAGCTCGGCGAGCACGGGGCTGGACGGCATGAGGTACAGGTTCTCCCAGGGCGTCTCCCAGACGAAGGAGTCGGGGTTCTGGCGCATGCGGCGGGGACCCACGGTCTGCCGGAAGAGCCCGGCCACGCCCTGGGCCTCCGCCGGGAAGGCCTCGGCGTCGATCTCGCCGACGAGATACAGGGTGCTGTTGCCCTGCACGTCGAGGTCCACCACCAGGGTCCGATAGCCGGTGGCGGCGTCGATGGCCGCCAGGTTGCAGGTGATGCTGGTCTTGCCGACCCCGCCCTTCTGGTTGAACACGACGCGCTTCATCGCTGCCTCCCTTCACCGCTTGAACAACTGCAGCCGGCTGACTGTCGGAGACGCTGCCTGCCCCATGCCGACAGCTGACCCCGGTGTATAGTACCCGCCTCGGTCCGCCACGCTAAGTCAGAACCATGCCCCAGACACCCCGGGTCCAGCTCCTGCTCACCGGCAACGAACTCATGAGCGGTGATACGGTCGATTCCAACTCGGCGACCATCGCCCGCCGCCTCGCCGTCCTCGGCCTCGCCGTGGCCCGCAAGGCGACCCTGGGCGACGACCGGGAAGCCCTGGTAACCGAGCTGATGGCAATGGCGCGGACCGCCGAGGTGATCATCGTCAACGGTGGCCTCGGACCCACCGTGGATGACCTCACGGCAGCCGTGGTCGCCGAGGCGGCGGGGCTGCCGCTCGCGGAGCACCCGGAGGCCCTCGCGCACCTCGAGCACTGGTGCGCCGGCCGCGGCCTGCCCCTCGACGGCGCCAACCGCAAGCAGGCGCTGCTCCCGGCGGGCTGCGCCATCCTGCCGAACGCGCGCGGCAGCGCCGTGGGCTTCGCCCTTGATCTCGTCGTGGACCATGGCCGTTGCCGGGTCTACTGCACCCCCGGCGTGCCGGGAGAGCTTGCCACGATGCTGGAGCCCATCTGCGAGGACCTGACGGCGCGCTGGCCCGGCCTCACCGCCGTGGACATCCTGCGCCTGCAGACCTTCGGCCTCGGTGAGTCCACGGCGCAGCAGCTCATCGCAGACGACCTCGCTGAAGACAGGGCCGCCCCCTGGCCGCCGGCGGTGGACCTCGGCTTCCGCGCCGGAGCCCCGCAGCTGGAAATCAAGCTCGCGGTCACGGACCCGGCCGCGGGCAGCGCGCGCGACGCCTGCCTGGCCCGCCTCGAGGCGCTCTTCGGCGATCACATCATCGGCCGCGGCGACGCGACCCTGGCCGGCGTGCTCCTCGACCTGCTGCGCGAGCGCGGCCTCACCGTCACCACCGCCGAGTCCTGCACCGGCGGCGCCATCGCCGCCGCCCTGACCCGTGTGCCCGGCTCCTCCGCCGGCTTCGAGGCGGGCTACGTCACCTACTCCAACACCATCAAGACCCGCACCCTGGGCGTGCGCGAGGAGACCCTCGCCGCCCACGGCGCGGTGAGCGAAGCCGTCGTGCGGGAAATGGCCGCAGGGGCCCTCGAGTGCTCCGGCGCCGACCTGGCGGTGTCCGTGTCCGGCGTGGCCGGCCCGGACGGCGGCACACCCGCAAAGCCCGTGGGGACGGTGTGGCTGGCCTGGGGCGACCGGGCGCAGCTGGATACCGTATGCCTGCACTGGCCCGTGGAGCGCACGCTGTTCCAGACCATGGTCGCAGCGCTGGCCCTGGACCTCCTGCGCCGGCGTCTCCTCGGCCTCCCGCCGCTGCCGCGCTACGCCCGCCAGCGGCGCGCCGGCTGACTCAGCCGGCGTCGACTCCCGAAAGCCGGTGCCAGACGAGGGAATGCAGGCGGCTGACGCCGCCTGCCTCGTCGCGGCCCGATAGCACGAGGGTCTGGCCGTCGAGCTCGGCGTGGCGCAGCTGCTCCGTGCCGACGAAGTTCGGGTTGAGGCTCTGGGTGACGTAGTGCACCACGTCGCCGTCCACCACCCGGTAGCGCCCGGCGTAGTGAAAGTAGCTCAGGTAGGCCTGGGCCAGTTTCTCCTCGGGAATTTTGCGGAACGGGATGTCCCGGGGCAGCGTGTGCCGAACGCTGCGGGCGATGGAGGCGCTCATCCAGTCGTCCTGCGTATACAGGAGCAGGCCCTTGGGATCCTCGCCGAAGGGCGTGGTGAAGTCCTCCCGGTCGGAATAGCCGACGGTCCAGGATTCCAGTTGCCAGGTGCCGATGAGATCCTCTTTGCTGATCATGCGTCCTCCCCCGCCGCAGCCGTCATGGCTGCAGCTGCTCAATGGTCCAGGTGTCGTCTTCCTGCCGGGTGTACAGGAATCGGTCATGGAGACGGTGTGCCCCGCCCTGCCAGAACTCCACGCGGGCCGGCCGCACCCGGTAGCCGCCCCAGAAATCCGGTACCGGCACCTCGCCGCGGCCGAACTGCTGCATCAGGCGCCTGAACTCGGCCTCCAGCGCCGCCCGTGCCGGCACGGGGCGGCTCTGCCGGGATGCCCAGGCGGCGACCTGGCTCTCCCGGGGCCGGCTCAGGAAGTAGCGCGCCGATTCCGCGAACGGCATCTTCTCGGCCACGCCACCGACGATGACCTGCCGGTCCAGTTCATTCCAGGGAAACAGCAGCGAGACCCGCGGCTCGCCGTCGATGGCCCGCGCCTTGGCGCTGCCGTAGTTGGTGTAGAAGACAAAGCCGTCGCTGGCGGCGCCCTTGAGCAGGACGATGCGCTGCCAGGGGTTGCCGTAAGCATCGACGGTGGCGAGCACCATACCCGTCGGGTCTGACAGGCCCGCGTCGACCGCCTGCTTCAGCCAGTTCTCGAACTGGCGCACAGGGCAGGGATCGAGGTCCTCGCGGGCCAGACCACCGGCGGTGTACTCGCGTCGGGAAGCTTCGAATTTCACGCTGTCAGGGCATCCTGCTGCTGTGGACCGCCATTATAAAGCGCATCGCATGATAGGGCGCATCGTATGCTTTCGGGGTGAGTGCGGGGTAGCTCTACCGGCCGCTCCCCCGGAGTCGGGGATCGCAGTATTCCGGGACGGCTGCCGGAGGGTGCCCCCAGTCGCTCCCCAACCCACACTTTGTGGGGGAACCCCCCCGCACCCACCCCTCCCGCCCCGCATCTTCCCCGGCCGTCCTGGCGGTGCGCAAGGCGGTAGGGGTGAGTGCGGGAGTCTTCTCTCACAAAGCGTGTAT
>NZ_JBTOLW010000039.1:0-27146 GCF_054552115.1 Pseudohaliea sp.
CAAAGGCAACGGCCGCTCCGCCCCAGACTTCCGCGCAAACCCGCGTCAGCGCCGCCGTCAGCGTCGTCTTGCCGTGGTCCACGTGACCGATGGTGCCCACGTTGACGTGGGGCTTGTCGCGCTCAAAAGTTTCCTTTCCCATTCCAACAGTCTCCTTTCCACGGCGGCAGGCGCCACGATCCTTGCATCAGTCCCGGCGGATCGCCGGCGACCGGCTACCGCTGAATAAAAAAAGAGCAGGGAATGGAGCTCATAACCGGACTTGAACCGGTGACCTCTTCCTTACCAAGGAAGTGCTCTACCGACTGAGCTATATGAGCCTTACCCTTGCCCTTCTGGAGCGGGTAGCGGGAATCGAACCCGCATCATCAGCTTGGAAGGCTGAGGTTCTACCATTGAACTATACCCGCCCGTTAAACCGTCGCCTCGCAACCCAAGCTGCGTACCAGCTGCTGCGCACCTTGCAAGCCGCTGATCTAACTACACTTTCTGGTGGAGGGGGGTGGATTCGAACCACCGAAGCTTTCGCGTCAGATTTACAGTCTGATCCCTTTGGCCACTCGGGAACCCCTCCGGAAGGCGGCACATTGTCCAGAGGGCACAAGGCCTTGTCAACTGCTTTTGACGAACAGGGAAGCCGGGCAGGCACCCCGGCTCCTCGTCAGCCGGGCGACCCGCCGGTATGTGGAGCTGGCGAGAGGAATCGAACCCCCGACCGGCTGATTACAAATCAGCTGCTCTACCTACTGAGCTACGCCAGCCAAGCGAGAGCGCGATAGTAGGCGGAAAGCCCCTTGTCATGCAATCCGCGCCGCGATCGCCAGGCCCTCGAACACCAGGTCCTGCCGGTACTCGGCACCGGGCAGGCCCAGCAGCGCGAGCAGCGCTTCCCCGCCGCCGCCGCTTACGACAAGGAGCGGTGCCTCGCCACCGGCGGCCGCCTCCGACAACGCCAATTGCAGGGCGCCCGCCTGGGCCAGCGAGATCCCGCGGTGCACGCAGGCGGCCGTCGACTGCCCCGGCGCAAGGGAATCGGCCCTGCCCGCCTCGAAGCGGACCCGGCCGGTGTCTGCGAGGAGCGCCCGGGCCATGAGCGCCGTACCGGGAATGATATAGCCCCCCTCGTGGCGACCGTCCGCGGCGACGAGATCGATGGTCAGGGCAGAACCGGCGTCGACCACGCAGAGGCGCTGCTTGCAGCGGGCACGGGCGGCGACCATGGCCAGCCAGCGGTCGGCGCCCATGCGTGCCGGCTCGGCATAGCTGTTGACGAGGTCGCCGCGCTGCGCCGCGGCGCGGGCGAACCAGGGCTCGAGGCCCAGACAGTCACGCACCCGCCCGGCGAGCGCCGCCTCCGCTGCATCGCTGGCAACGCTGGCGACCTGTACCGCCGCTACGGCCGCAGGCTGCGCCAGCCACGCCTCATCTCCCGGCGCGCAGGCACCGCGGCCCAGCACCGTGTCGGTGCCGCAGTCACCGCCGCCGTCGATGAGCCGCCACTTGAGGCGGCTGTTACCGAGGTCAAGCTGCAGGATCGGGCCGGCGCGCATCACCGTCACCGGCGCCTCAGGGAGACCTCGCCCCCGTGGATCGGGCGCAGGCCGGTGGTGGTCTCGAGGCGCAGGGCGCCGCGCTCATCGACGCCGCGGGCAATACCGGCAATCCGGGTTTCCCCGGAGAGCACCTGTACCGCGGCGCCGGCGAAGGCGTCCAGGGCGTCCCAGCGTGCACGCCAGGGTTCAAAGCCCTCGCTGCCAAAGCTGTCGAGCAGGGGCAGCACGCGCCCCAGCATCGCCGCCAGCAGCAGGCTGCGCGCCGGCGGCGCGCCGCCGGCGAGCGTTGCCAGGTCCGTCCACGGCTGGTCGATGGCGCCCGCGGTGTCCTCGGGCATGCGCACGTTCAGGCCCATGCCCACTACGGCCCGGCAGGGACCGTCGGCGTCGCCGCTCATCTCGATGAGCACGCCGCCGAGCTTGGCATCACCGGCGAGAAGGTCGTTCGGCCATTTGAGGACCACCCCGGAAAGACCCAGCTCCGCCAGGGCTTCCGCAAGGGCCACCCCCACCGCGAGGCTCAGGCCCTCGAGCGCAGCGGCGCCCTGGGCGAAGGTCCAGCCGACGGAAACGTAGAGGTTGCGGGCGAAGGGGCTCGCCCAGCTGCGGCCTCGCCGGCCCCGCCCGGCGAGCTGGCGCTCCGCGGCGCAGACCCGGCCGAGACCGGCGGGGCCGGGCGCCTCGCGCAGCAGCGCGGCGTTGGTGGAATCCACACTGTCGACGATCGCCAGCTCCGCAAGCAGCGCCGCTGCCTTCGCGGGAAGCGCCGCCCGCACGGCGGCCGCATCGAGCAGGTCCAGCCCCCCCGGGATGCGGTAGCCGCGCCCGCGCACGGATTCGAGGGTGATACCCAGGGCCTCGAGATGCGCCAGCTGCTTCCACACCGCGGTGCGGCTGACGCCGAGCTCCCCGGCGAGCACCTCGCCGGAGTGGAACTCGCCGTCCGCGAGCCGCCTGATCAGGTCTGCCTGGGCCATCGAAGCGCGCCTTGCCGTGGAGGGCGCATCGTACCGCAAGGGGACGGCAGCTGTATCCCGGGAGCGCGGCCCCCGGCGCGGCCGGGACGCCCCGGGAAACCTTGCCCGAAAACCTTGCCGGGAAATCCTGCCGGGAAACCTTGCTTTACGTTAACGTAAGCGTGATCTAGACTCCGGCACAGCACGTGCAGGCAGAGAGAGGCCGTGGGAGAGCGCAGCTACAGCATCTCGGAGCTGGCCCGGGAGTTCGCCATTACCACCCGGACCATCCGCTTCTACGAGGAGAAGGGGTACATCCACCCGCGCCGGGAGGGCGGGCAACGCCGCTACACTCCCGCGGACCGGGTGCGTATCAAGCTCATTCTCCGCGGCAAGCGTATCGGCCTGTCCCTCGCCGAAAGCGTCGAAATCATCGACATGTACGAGCCCGGCGCGAGCAACGCCGCGCAGCTCGCCTCCCTCATCGAACGCATCAAAGAACGCCGTTCGCAGCTCCTGCACCAGCGCGCGGACCTCGACGCCATGCTCGAAAGCCTCGACGAGGTCGAGGGCCTCTGCCGCGACGCCCTTGAGGAGCGCCGCGCCGCCACAGCCAGCCCCGCAAGGAGACACGCATGAACACCGGCTACCCCACCCTGAATTTCGGCCTGGGCGAAGAGATCGATATGCTGCGGCAGTCCGTCTACCAGTTCTGCCGGAAGGAGATTGCCCCGCGGGCCGCGCAGATCGACCGCGACAACGAGTTCCCGGCGGACCTGTGGCCGAAGTTCGGCGAGCTCGGCCTGCTCGGCATCACCGTCGACGAGGCCTATGGCGGCAGCGGCATGGGCTACCTCGCGCACAGCGTGGTCATGGAGGAGATCAGCCGGGCCTCCGGCTCCGTTGGCCTGTCCTACGGCGCCATGTCCAACCTCTGCCTGAACCAGATCCAGAAGAACGGCAGCGAGGCACAGAAGGCGAAGTACCTCCCGACGCTCTGCACCGGCGAGCACGTGGGGGCGCTGGCCATGTCCGAACCGAACGCCGGCTCCGACGTGGTTTCCATGAAGCTCGCCGCCCGCCGCGACGGCGACGAGTACGTGCTCAACGGCAACAAGATGTGGATCACCAACGGCCCGGACGCCGACGTCTACGTCATCTACGCCAAAACCGACCCGGCCGCCGGCCCCCGCGGCATCACCGCCTTCATCGTCGAGCGGGACTTCCCGGGCTTTTCGCGCTCTCCGAAGCTCGACAAGCTCGGGATGCGCGGCTCCAACACCTGCGAACTGGTTTTCGAGGACTGCCGCGTGCCGGCCGGGAACGTCATGCGCGGCGAGGGCGAGGGCGTGAAGATCCTCATGTCCGGCCTCGACTACGAGCGCACCGTGCTCTCCGGCGGCCCCGTGGGCATCATGCAGGCCTGCATCGACGAGGTGCTGCCCTACCTGCACACCCGTGAGCAGTTCGGCCAGCCCATCGGCACCTTCCAGCTCATGCAGGGCAAACTCGCCGACATGTACGCGGACCTGAATGCCTGCCGAGCCTACCTCTACGCCGTGGCCGCCGCCTGCGACCGCGGCGAGGAGACCCGCCAGGACTGCGCCGCGGTGATTCTCTACACGGCGGAAAAGGCCACGCAGCTCGCCCTGCAGACCATCCAGGCCCTGGGCGGCTTCGGCTACACCAACGAGTCCAGTGCAGGGCGCCTGCTGCGCGACGCCAAGCTCTACGAGATCGGCGCCGGGACCTCGGAGATCCGCCGCATGCTCATCGGCCGCGAGCTGTTCAACGCCTCCGCCTGAGGAACCCGCCATGCCGAAGCTCACCAGCCAGGCCGACCTCACCGGCCCCGAGGCCGAGGCCAACGAAAAGGCCCTGCGCGCCCAGGTCGACGACCTGCGCACGCTGGTCGCCCGGCTCGCCCAGGGCGGCGGCGAGCGCGCCCGGGCGCGTCACGTGGAGCGCGGCAAGCTGCTGCCCCGCCAGCGCCTCGAGGCCCTCCTCGACCCGGGCACGCCCTTCCTCGAGCTGTCCCAGCTCGCCGCCTATGAGGTCTACGACGATGACGTGCCCGGCGCCGGCCTGATCACCGGCATCGGCCGGGTCGAGGGCGTCGAGTGCATGATCTTCGTCAACGATGCCACGGTGAAGGGCGGCACCTACTACCCGCTCACCGTAAAGAAGCAGGACCGGGCCCAGCGCATCGCCGCCGAGAACCGCCTGCCCTGCCTCTACCTTGTCGACTCCGGCGGCGCCTTCCTGCCCCTGCAGGACGAGGTCTTCCCGGACCGGGAGCACTTCGGCCGCGCCTTCTACAACCAGGCCCGCATGTCCGCCGCCGGCATCCCGCAGATCGCCGCGGTGCTCGGCTCCTGCACCGCCGGCGGGGCCTACCTGCCGGCCATGGCCGACGAGTCGATCATCGTCCGCGAGCAGGGCACGATCTTCCTCGGCGGACCGCCGCTGGTAAAGGCCGCCACCGGCGAGGTCGTCGACGCCGAAACCCTGGGAGGCGCCGACGTGCACTGCCGGGAATCCGGCGTCACGGACCACTACGCCAACAACGACGCCCACGCCATCGAACTCGTACGCCGTGCGGTGGCGCGGCTGAACTGGCGCAAGACGGTCGCCCTCGATCTCGCCGATCCGGTGGAGCCCGCCTACCCGGCGGAGGACCTGTACCGTCTCATCCCGGCGGACACGCGCCGGCCCTTCGATGTGCGCGAGGTCATCGCCCGCCTTGTCGACGGCTCGGACTTCGACGAGTTCAAGGCCCTCTACGGCGACACGCTGGTCTGCGGCTTCGCCCGCCTCCATGGCTACCCGGTGGGCATCGTCGCCAACAACGGCATCCTGTTCTCCGAGTCCGCCGTGAAGGGCGCGCATTTCGTCGAACTCTGCGCCCAGCGCAAAATCCCGCTGGTCTTCCTGCAGAACATCACCGGTTTCATGGTCGGCCGCCAGTACGAGGCCGGCGGCATCGCCCGCCACGGCGCGAAGATGGTCCACGCCGTCGCCTGCGCGGACGTGCCCAAGTTCACGGTGGTCATCGGCGGCTCCTTCGGCGCCGGCAACTACGCGATGTGCGGCCGCGCCTACGATCCGCGTTTCCTGTTCCTCTGGCCCAATGCCCGTATCTCGGTAATGGGCGGCGAGCAGGCTGCCGGCGTTCTCGCCACGGTGAAGCAGGACCAGCTGGCCCGCGAGGGCAAGTCCATGTCGCCCGAGGAGGAGCAGGCGTTCAAGCGGCCGATCCTCGACCGCTACGAGGCCCAGGGCCACCCCTACTACGCCTCTGCCCGCCTCTGGGACGACGGCGTGATCGACCCCGCCGACACCCGCACGGTCCTCGCCCTCGCCCTCTCCGCCAGCCTCAACGCCCCGATACCGGAGTCGCGGTTCGGGGTGTTTCGGATGTGACGCCATGCGATCGGCGCAAAGTTGTGATGCTTCCTCTGTGACTTCGGCTGGGCAGCTGTTCGGGCAAGTGCGGTGCTTCGTGATGCCGCCAGCCCGGGAAAGGGGGTGCCGGACACGCTACAAGCACGTCCATGTGCTTGTAGCGTATCCCGAGGGGGTTTTCCCCAGCCCTGGCGCCGGCATCGAAAGGCACAACAGCACAGCAGCAAAACTAACGCCACGGAATCCCGCTCATGACTGAAACCAGCGTCAGAACAACCATCGACGAACGAGGCATCGCGACCGTCACCCTCGACCGCCAGGACAAGCACAACGCGTTCGATGATGTGGTGATCGGTGAACTGCGCGACGCGTTCAAGGCGCTGCGCAAAGACGAGCGCGTGCGGGTGGTCGTGCTGCGCGGGGCGGGGAAACACTTTTCTGCCGGCGGTGACCTCGCGTGGATGCGGCGCATGGCCGAGTACGACTACGGGCACAACATGAAAGATGCCGAGGAACTCGCCGGCATGCTGCAGGACCTGTATCGGCTGCCCATGCCCACCGTGGCAGTCGTGCAGGGGGCGGCCTTCGGCGGCGCCGTGGGCCTGGTGAGTTGCTGCGACATGGCCATCGCCGCAGAGCGGGCGCGCTTTGCGCTGTCCGAAGTGCGCATCGGGCTCATCCCGGCGACCATCGGCCCCTACGTCGTGAAGAGCATCGGCGAGCGGGCAGCGAGCCGCTACATGCTGACCGGGGAGGCCTTTGACGCGGCGACGGCGCTGCAATTGGGGCTGGTGAGCGAGACCTGCGCCGCGGAGCACCTCGACGCGCACGCGTCAGCGCTCGTCGACGAACTGCTCATGGGTGGGCCGGCCGCGCAGCGGGCCGCGAAGGACCTCGTGCGCAGCGTCGCCGGGGCCGGGCTGAGCCCTTCGCTTATCGAGGACACCTGCGCGCGGATTGCGCATATCCGCGTCTCCGGGGAAGGCCAGGAAGGGCTGTCGGCCTTCCTGGAGAAGCGCGCACCCGCCTGGCGGGAGCCGACGGGAAACGGCGAGGAAAGCTGAGATGTTCCGCAAGGTACTCATTGCCAACCGCGGCGAAATCGCCTGCCGAGTGATCCGCACCTGCCGGCGCCTGGGCATTGCGACGGTCGCCGTCTATTCCGACGCGGATGCGAGCGCCCTGCACGTGGAGCTGGCCGACGAGGCGGTACACCTAGGCCCGGCGCCGGCGCGGGAGTCGTACCTGCGCGGCGAGGCGGTACTCGAGGCGGCGGCGCGCACGGGCGCCGAGGCCATCCACCCGGGCTACGGTTTCCTCTCCGAAAACGCGGATTTTGCGAGGGCCTGCGAGGCCGCCGGCGTCGTGTTCATCGGCCCGCCGGCGAGCGCCATTGCGGCCATGGGCAGCAAGTCCGCGGCGAAGCAGATCATGGAAGCGGCCGGCGTGCCGCTGATCCCCGGCTACCACGGCGACGATCAGGGTGCCGAAACGCTGCGTGCAGCCGCCGATGCGATGGGCTATCCGGTGCTGCTAAAGGCGACCGCCGGTGGCGGCGGCAAGGGAATGCGCGTAGTGGAGAAAGCGGAGGCCTTCGAAGACGCGCTGGCCGCGGCGAGACGCGAGGCTGCGGCAAGCTTCGGTGACGAGCGCATGCTGGTGGAAAAATATCTCGGCCGGCCCCGGCACGTGGAGGTGCAGGTATTCTGCGACAGTCACGGCGGCGCGGTATACCTGGCCGAGCGCGACTGCTCCGTGCAGCGCCGGCACCAGAAGGTGCTTGAGGAAGCACCCGCGCCCGGGGTGGACGCCGCCCTTCGCGCGCGCATGGGCGAGGCGGCCGTGGACGCGGCGAAGGCCATCGACTATCGCGGTGCCGGCACCGTCGAGTTTCTCCTCGACGAGGACGGGCAGTTTTACTTCATGGAAATGAACACCCGGCTGCAGGTGGAGCACCCGGTTACCGAGCTGATCACGGGGCAGGACCTGGTGGAGTGGCAGCTGCGCGTGGCCGCCGGCCAGCCGCTCCCGCTGTCGCAGGACGAGATCGTGATCCGCGGTCACGCCATCGAGGCGCGGGTTTACGCCGAGGACGCGGAGCAGGATTTTCTGCCCGCGACCGGCCGCCTGACCTACCACGCGCCGCCGCCGGAGGACCGGCACGTGCGCGTGGACAGCGGGGTCCGCGGCGGCGACGAGATTTCCATGCATTACGACCCGATGATCGCCAAGCTGGTGGTCTGGGACGAGAACCGGGACCGGGCCCTGGACCGCCTCGCCGGCGCCCTGCGTGCCTACCGCACCGCCGGCACGGTCACCAATCTCGGCTTTCTCTTCAACCTCGCGACCACCAGGGCTTTCCGCGATGCGCAGCTGGATACGGGTTTTATCGAGCGCCACCGGGAAGCAATCTTCCGCGAGGCGGGGGACACCGTGGCGCAGGACGTCGCGGCCTGCGCCGCCGCCCTGGCCTGCCTGCAGGCCGCAGCCATTGCAGCGCCCGCAGGCGATCCGCACAGCCCCTGGGCGGCAGCAGGCGGCTGGCGCATGAACGCCCCGCACCGGCAACCGATGACCCTGCATTGTCACGGGGCGGACCACGAGGTAACCGTGGAACACCTGGGTGCCGGCGGCTACCGCGTCGGCACCGCCGGGCGCGGCCGGCATGACGGCGCGCCCTCCTCGGAAAACGGGGCAACGCTGGCGGTAGGCGCGGCCCCCGTGACGGCGGCCCGGGGGGATGGAGGCCTCCCGCCGCGAACGGCCGACGGCGGCACGCTCGAACTCGACCTCACCCTCGACGGCCATCGCCAGCGCGCGCTGCTGGTGGAGGCATCCCCGGGGTGGACCCTGTTCTTCCCGGACCGCGCCTGCCCCTTCCACGCCATCGCGGCCGATACCGGCGAGGGCGGTGGCACCGGCGCCCTCGCGGGCCTGACGGCACCCATGAACGGCCGGGTCATTGCCCTGCTTGCAGACCCCGGCGCCACGGTGGCCGCCGGCACGCCGCTCATGATCCTCGAAGCCATGAAGATGGAGCACACGGTGAAGGCACCGGTGGACGGCACCGTGGACGGCTTCCGCTTCGCCGCCGGCGACCTCGTGGACGGCGGCGCCGCGCTGGTGGACTTCACCCCGGCGGAGAACGCGGCATGAGCAACGATCGCGCGACACTGATCGAAGTGGGCCCCCGGGACGGCCTGCAGAACGAGCCGGGCGAACTGCCGCTCGCGGTTAAACAGCAGCTGGTGGAGGACCTCGCCGGCGCCGGGCTCACCGTGATCGAGGCGGGCAGTTTCGTGAACCCGAAGTGGGTGCCGCAGATGGCCGACAGCGAGGCGCTCTTTGCCGCCATGACGCGCAAGGCCGGGGTCCGCTACACGGCACTCACGCCGAACCTGCGCGGCTTCGAACGGGCGCTGACCGCCGGCGCCGACGAGGTCGCGGTATTCGCCGCCGCTTCGGAAAGCTTTTCGCAGAAGAACATCAACTGCAGCATCACCGAGAGCCTCGCGCGCTTCCAGCCGGTAATGGCGGCAGCCGCGGCGGCGGGCATGCCCGTGCGCGGCTACGTCTCCTGCGTGCTGGGCTGCCCCTACGAGGGCACCGTCGCCCCGGCAGCCGTGGCACAGGTCACCGGTGACCTGCTCGAACTCGGCTGCTACGAGGTCTCCCTGGGCGACACCATCGGCACCGGCACCGCGGGCGGCATGCGCGCGCTGCTTGCGGAGCTGCTCGGCGCCTTCAACGCCGCGCAGCTCGCGGTGCACTGCCATGACACCTACGGCCAGGCGCTGGCGAACATTCTCGCCGCGGTGGACCGCGGCATCCGCCGCATCGACGCCTCCGTGGCCGGCCTGGGTGGCTGCCCCTATGCGCCGGGCGCCTCCGGCAACGTCGCCACGGAGGATGTGGTGTACCTCCTCGAGGGCCTCGGCCTCGATACCGGGGTAGACCTCGACCGGCTCATCGCCGCGGGCAAGCGCATCAGCGATTTTCTCGGGCGGCCGGGCGGCTCGAAGGTCGCGCGGGCGCGAAGCGGCGGCTGACCGGGCCCGCCCCGCGGGTCCCGGCGAGACACCTCCCCGGGCCCGATCGCTCCTACATCGCGGTAGCCTGTGCTACCTTGCCGGCCATGCCCGCTACCTCGCCACCGCCGCTTCGCATCGCCACCGCCACGATCGTGACTGCGGCCGGGCTGGCGCAGGTGGCCATGCTGTGGGTGTTCGACCTCGGTGCGCCGGTGCTGCTCACGGCACTCGCGGGGGGCTGCTACCTGCTGCTCGGGCTGGGGCTCTTCGGGGTTTCCCGTTTTGCCCTGGCCATCGCGGCCGCGGTCTGCGGCGCCCGGGCCTGGTTCGCCTTTGCACCGGTCCCGGTGCACGCCTGGGAGCAGCTGCGCACGGTGGTGGACCTGCTGGTCACCGCCACCGCCCTCGGGCTGCTGTGGCAAGCTCGCCACACGCGGGCCCCCTAGCCTCCCGCCCGGCCCCGGCATGATCGACCCGCTGATCATTCTCACCGCCCTCGCCGCCGGTATGCTGGCCCGGGCCATCGGCCTGCCGGCGCTGGTGGGTTACCTCGCCGCCGGCTTCGCGTTGCACGAACTGGACGTGTACGGCGGCGCCATCCTGTCGACGCTCGCCGACCTCGGCGTGACCCTGCTGTTGTTTACCATCGGTCTCAAGCTGCAACTGAGAGACCTCCTGAAGACCCACATCTGGGGCACCACCCTGCTGCACATGGCAGCCACCCAGGGGTTTTTCCTCGGCGTGCTATGGGGCGTGGCACAGCTGTTCCCGCAGCTGGGGCTGGACCTCGGCGCGAAGCTGGTGATCGCCTTCGCCTTTACCTTCTCGAGCACCGTCTTCGTCATCCAGATCATGCAGGAGCGCGGCGAGATGGCCTCGCGGCACGCCAACCTCGCCATCGGCATCCTCATCATCCAGGACCTCGCCGCAGTGCTCTTCCTCGCCTTTACCACCGGCAAGGTACCGCAGCCGGCGGCCGTGCTCCTGCTGCTGGCCATACCGCTGCGTCCGCTGCTGCTGCGTCTTCTGGCCCTGGCGGGGCACGGCGAACTCTTCACCCTCTTCGGCCTGGCCCTCGCCTTCGGCAGCGCCGGCCTCTGCGAGGCCGTGGGCGTCAAGGGCGACCTCGGCGCCCTGCTCATCGGCGCCCTGCTGGCCGGGGACCAGAAGGCAAAGGAGCTGTCCTACAACCTGATGCTGTTCAAGGACCTTTTCCTGGTCGGTTTCTTCCTGTCCATCGGTCTCGGCGGATGGCCGACGCCGGAGGTGATGGCGCTGGCTGCGGCCCTGGGCGCCCTGGCACTGCTGAAGCCCCTGCTCTACTTCCCGCTGCTCACCTGGCTGCATACGCCGCCACGCACCGCCCTGCTCGCGTCCAACGCCCTGGCCAACCACTCGGAATTCGGCCTCATCGTGGTAGCCGTGGCCGCTACCGCCGGCTGGGTGGACCCGGCCTGGAGCGCGGCCCTGTCCATCGCCATTGCCGTGAGCTTCACCCTCGCCGCGCCCCTCAACAACCTGTCGCACAGCCTCTACCGGCGTCACCGGGAGCAGCTGGCCCGCTTCGAATCCACCCGCGTGCGGGCCACCCACGGCGATACCCGAAACGTGAAAGTGCTGGTGCTCGGCATGGGCAACATCGGTACCGGCGCCTATGAAACGCTCGCCCAGCACTACGGCTGGCAGGTACTGGGCGTCGACGACAACGACCGCAAGCTGGCCGTGCACCGTGCCATGCACCGGCGCGTGGAAGCGGCAGACGCCTCGGACCCGGACTTCTGGGCGCGCCTCGACCTCGACAAGGTGGAGCTGATCCTCCTCGCCCTCACCAACCACCAGGAGAACATGCTGGTGGTGCGCATGCTCGAGCGGATCGGCTACCGGGGCAACATCGCGGCCGTGGTGCGCTTTGCGGAAGAAGCGAAAGAACTGGAGAGCAAGGGCATCTCCGTCTTCAACCTGTTCGCCGAGGCAGGTGCGGGCTTCGGCACCCACGCCCTGCGGGTGCTGGAAGGGCCGGCCCGGAGCGGCTAGGGCACCCCGGGGTGCTGCCGCGAGACGGCGGACACCAGCGCCGGCTCGCGGCGCCAGAGCCACGGCAGCGCGAGCGCATTGGCCGCGAGGTAGGCCGCCGCCGCGGCGAGGAACGGCGACGACCCGGCACCGGCCCACGCGAGCGCAGGCGCGGCGGCGAGCAGTCGCAGGGCATCCCAGGCCACGGCCCGGTGCGGTGCCATGGCCTGCAGCCAGAAGGCCGTGGTGACGGTGGTGCCGATCATCACCGCCCAGAGAGCGACACCCTGCCCGTAGCCGAGGGTCGTCCACTGCATGTAGGCCAGCAGCGCAACCACGGCGACGAGCTGGCACAGGGCATAGGCGGGCACGCCCGCGGCCACCGCCGGATCATAGCGCTCGAAGCGGGCGAGGTCCGGCTTTGGCAGCGGATCGGCCGCTGCCACGTCCGCCGGGCGCCAGCCCGTGCGCGCCACCCAGACCTTCAGCTTGTCGCGCCAGCGCCTCGCGCGCCAGCTGTCCCGGGCCATGTCGACATAGATGTGGGTAAGCGCTTTTACCGGGTTGAAGCTGTGGATCGGGCCGCGGATGCCGTAGATGCACGGCTCGTCCTCGAGCTCCTCCTGGAAGGTGCCGAAAAGCCGGTCCCAGAGGATGAAGACACCGCCATAGTTGCGATCGACATAGCGGTCGTTCTGGGCGTGGTGCACCCGGTGGTTGGAGGGCGTGACAAAGAACCATTCATAGCGGCCCAGCTTGCCCACGTGCTGCGTATGCACCCAGAACTGGTAGATGAGGTTCAGGGAGCCCACGGTGACGAACACCTCGGCCGGCACCCCGGCAAGGAACAGCGGCAGGTAGAAGATCCAGCCCAGGAGGAAGCCGGTACTCGTCTGGCGCAGGGCCGTGGAGAGATTGTAGTCCTCGCTCTGGTGATGGGCGACGTGCGCTGCCCAGAGAATCGTGCGCTCGTGCCCCAGCCGGTGCAGCCAGTAGTAACAGAAGTCGTAGAACACGAAGGCGAAAACCCAGGTCCCCCAGTGGCCGGCATCGAGACGGGCGATGGCGAGGGTCTCGCCGACCCAGTGATAGACCAGGCCGCCGACACCGAGGGTGACGAAACGCCGCGCCTGGCTGAGCGTGCCCAGGAACAGGCTGCCGACGGCGTCATTGACGCGGTAGGTATTGCGGCCCCGGCGCAGGCCCCAGGCGAGTTCGACCAGCATGGCGGCGATGAACAAGGGTACCGCGTAAACGACGAGGTCCATTACGCATCCAGGTCCGGGATCATCTCGTCCTTGAGGCGGGCGATGGCGTCCTTCAGGCGCAGCTTTTCCTTCTTGAGCCGCTGCAACAGGATCTGGTTCTGGTAGGGAAAGCCCTGGATTTCCGTGATCTTGTTATCCAGCGCCCGGTGCCGGGCCTGGAGCTGCATGAGCCGCATGGCGGGCGTAAGCGTCTCGTTCGCCGCCGCCTCGCCGTTGGGTCCACCCTTACCGGGCGGCCATTTCATCATGCTGCACCATGTTGCTGTATCCGGGCACCTGGAGACCCCCACTATACCTCGGCGTTCGTGGGACAGAAACAGGGAAAGCGATGCGGGCGACCAACCGCCGCGCGTTGCTTGCGCCGACCGGAACCCGGTACGGGCGCTCACAGCTGCGCCAGCAGATCCCGCCAGAGCGGTAGCGACGGGTCCGCCACCGCCAGGAAGTGGGGGCTCAAGAGGGAATCTCTCGCGTTGTAGCGAAGCGGCTGCCCATCCAGCCCAAGCACCGCTCCACCGGCGGCCTCCAGCAGCGCCTGGCCCGCGGCCACATCCCACTCGCTGCAAGGGGAGAAGCGGGGGTAGATGTCACCCTGTCCCGCCGCCAGCTGCACGAACTTGAGCGCGCTGCCGCTGTTGAGGCGCTGTACGGGCCCCGCCCTGGCCTCGAGAAAGGCAATGGCGCGCTCGAGGCGCTCGTTGCGGTGGCGCCGGCTGGCCAGCACCACCACCCCCTCGTGGGCGGGCGGCGCGGCGCTGACCGGGTAGCGGGTCCAGCCGTTCCCGTCGGGCAGACAGCGCCAGGCCCCCTCCCCCGGCACGCCGACCCAGGCAGCACGCTCGAGCGGCAGGTAAAGAATGCCGAGCACCGGCCGCTGGCGGTCCACGAGAGCGATGTTGATGGTGAACTCGCCGGTGCGCCCGAGAAACTCCTTGGTGCCGTCGAGCGGGTCGACGATCCAGAGCCGCTCCCAGCGGCGACGGTCCGCGATGGCGCCGGGCTCCGATTCTTCCGAGAGTACGGGCACCGCCGGCGTGAGGCGCCCGAGCCCCTCGAGAAGAAGGCGGTGGGAGGCGAGGTCCGCCCGCGTGAGGGGCGAGTCATCGGCCTTCGCCCGGAACTCGTCCGCCCGGCTGGAACCATACTCGCGACAGATGGCCTCCCCGGCGGCAGCGCAGAGGTCCAGCAGGGCATCGGTGGCCGTGGGCTGCAGGCCGGCTGTCATGGATCTACCTTCACAGGGCGAGCATACCACCGCCGCAGCAACGGGCCCTGCAGCCCTTGGCCGAAACCCGCATAATGGACGCCGTCACCAAAGGCAGCGAAAGGCGGCAGGCAACCGTGATTGACTGGGACAAGATCGACACCGTCCTCCTGGACATGGACGGCACGCTCCTCGACCTGCACTACGATAACCATTTCTGGCTCGAATACCTGCCGCAGCGCTATGCCACCCTGAAGGGCGTTTCTCCCGAGGAGGCCCTCGAGCGCATGCGTGGCCACTTCGACGAACTCCACGGCACGCTGGCCTGGTACTGCCTGGATCACTGGTCACGGCTCCTGGACCTCGATATCCCCGCCCTGAAACGGGAAATCCGCCACATGATCCGCATTCGCCCGCATGCGCTCGAGTTCCTGCGGCGGCTGCACGAAAGCCCGAAGCAGGTGGTACTGGTGACCAATGCGCACCCGGTCACCCTGGACATCAAGATGGCGGAAATCGACATCCGCCCCTGGTTCGACGACGTGATCGTGTCTCACCAGTTCGAGGCCGCCAAGGAGGAGCAGCGCTTCTGGGAGCGGCTGCAGGCGCAGCACCCCTTCGACCCGACACGCACGCTGTTCATCGATGACACCGAGAGCGTACTCGAGGCCGCCCGGGAGTACGGCATCGCCCACCTGCTGACACTATTGCAGCCGGACAGCCAGCGGCAGAAACGCCTGGATACGCGTTTTCCCGGCATCCACCACTTCGACGAGATCATGCCCGGAGTCGCAGCATGAGCGGCGCGAGGAGCGATTCGCGGCTCACACGCCTGCGCGTGGACAAGTGGCTCTGGGCCGCCCGCTTCTTCAGGACCCGCAGCCTCGCCAAGGCGGCAATCGAGGGCGGCAAGGTCCAGATGAACGGCCAGCGGGTGAAGGTGTCCAGGGAAATCAGCCCCGGCGACGTACTGCAAATCCGCCAGGGCCGGGACGACCGCGAGGTCACCGTGCTCGCCCTGTCGGATCAGCGCCGCGGCGCGCCGGAGGCGCAGCTGCTCTACGAAGAGAGCGCCGACAGCATCGCCCGCCGCGAGGCGGAGGCCGCCGCGCGGCGCGCCGCCGGTGGCATCACACCGAACCCCAACCGACGCCCGAGCAAGCGGGAGCGGCGGCTGATCCACCGCTTCAAGGATGTCTCCGGCAGCTGAGCCTGTTCCCGGGTGAAACGGGCCGCCTACACCGCAACGACCCGGTTCCGTCCCTCGGCCTTGGCCTGGTAGAGCGCCGCGTCCGCCGCATCGAGAAGATTGATCGGATCGATGTCCCCATCGGGCGCCACGGTGAGAACGCCCTGGCTGACCGTGACCCGGTCGCTGTTGCCGGAGCCGCGGTGCGGGATGTTCTCCTCATGCACCCGCTGCGCCAGCCGCTCGGCGGTGCGCCGGGCGATGGCTGCGTCGGCCCCCGGCAGGATAAGGATGAATTCCTCGCCACCGTAACGACCCGCCACCTCCCCGGCCCGGCTCGCTGCCTTGCGAAAGATGTCGCCCAGGCGCCGCAGTACGTCATCTCCCGCCGGGTGGCCGTAGTTGTCGTTGTAGGCCTTGAAGTAGTCCACGTCGATGAGGATGAGCGAGAGCTCGCCGCCGCTCCGGCGTGCCCGGTTGATCTCCTGGCGCAGCACATGGTTCACGAGGCGGCGGTTGCCCAGCCCCGTGAGTTCGTCGATGTTCGCAAGGTCCGTCAGCTGGCGCCGGGCTTCCTTCAGCTGGCGGTTGCGGTCGCGCAGGGAGCCGGTGAGCTCCCCCAGTTCCCGGGCCATGGCCTCCCGCTCCCAGCTCAGGGAGATCATGGAGCGGAAAGAACTGTGGATCCAGTTGCTGACCACCAGCAACAACGCGCAGACGGCAAGCAGTACCAGGCCGACGAGCAGGTTGTGGGGCTGCTCCCAGAAGTGCACCAGGCTCCACCAGCCGATCGGGAACAGCGAACTGAAGAGAAAAGCCAGAAAATACTCCCGCACCACCACCATCACGGCGAGCGAGATGGTCGTGATCAGCACGATGATCAGCAGAAGGACGTACTGGATGGTGAGGGGCACCTGCGGCGCGACACCGATATAGGTCACGGACCAGATCGACCCCGTCACCAGCGCACCGAAGACCAGGCGCCAGAACAGACGCCGCGGGACCTGCTGGTAGGCCCGCTCGGCCAGCGCATTGCTCATGTGCAGGGAACGCAGGAGCAGCAGGATGAGCACCACCGATACCCAGAGCAGCAGCTGCATGAGTCCGAAGTACGGCCAGAGCAGCGTGACCACGGCCAGCGCGGCAATCAGGTTGGAAGTCATACTGGCCACACGGCCGTTCTGCATGAGCATCTCCAGCTGCGCGGCGAAGAGCTCGTCGTCTCCGATGTGGGGCTGGTAGCTCATCCCCTCAGTCTACCCGCAGGTCAGGGCGGCGCCAGCACCGGTCCGCCGGGCTGCGACGCGCATCACAGGGGCGGGGCGTTGCCCCGACCCGGGGTTTGGGCGACACTCCGGGGCACGCAGAGGGGCGCAGAGAGCCGGGCGACAGCAGATGTTCGAGTGGCGCAGCATACGCATGTTCTTCGGCATCCTCCTCTGCCTGCCGCTTTTCCATCTCGCCTGGCTGCTGACCGGCGAACTCAGGGCCTACCTCGACCCGTCGCCGACGGCCTGGGCCGACGAAATGCAGACCATCATCCGTGAGGATGAGACGCTCACACTCCCGGAGAACCCGGTCCTCGTGGTCGGCGGCCGGCGCGTCGCGCTTTGGCATGACCTGCCGGGCATGCTCGCCCCGCACCCCACGCTGCTCCGGGGCCTTGGGGACGCGACCATCGAGGACATCACGCACTACTACGCGCGCCTCATCGGCTACTACCGCCCGGATATCCTCGTGCTGCTGCCGAGCTACGCCGATCTGCACCTGCGGGACGACAAGCGGCCCGGGGAACTCGTTGCCGCCATCCGCGACCTCGTCGACCTGAACGCGCAGCACCTCGCAACGGCCATGGTCTACGTCATCGCGCCGCTGAAAATGCCCCTGCACCCGGGCGACGACGAGCGCATAGAAGCCATGAGCCAAGCCCTGGCCGCCTGGGCGGCAGACAAGAGCGGCGTCGCCGTCATCGATGCCAATGGCCTCCTTGCCGGGCCGGACGGACGCCCGAACCCGGCCCTCTACCGGGGTGACGGGATCAACCTGAACGAGGCGGGCTACCTGCGCCTCGCGATGGCGCTGCGAGAGGCGCTGCGAGAGGCGCTGGAGGGCAGCGCGAAGGGCAGCGCGAAAGTCTGATCGCGGTCAGTGATGCGTAGCACTGATCCGTATCAATGGCTGGACGCATTACGGGTCACAGGGGCTGGAATTATGCGCTACTATTCACCCATGTTTGCAGAAATCCCGACAGTCCGCCCCGCCACGCCGCTCCTTGATGCCGTGGACGCCGGGCGCTCCATCCGCGACCTCGGCGAGGAAGAGCTGAACCAGCTCGCGCGCGACCTGCGCGCCTACCTCCTCTACAGCGTGGGCCAGTCCGGCGGGCACTTCGGTGCCGGCCTCGGGGTGGTCGAGCTGACGATCGCGCTCCATCACATCTTCAACACGCCGGAGGATCGCATCGTCTGGGACGTGGGCCACCAGGCCTACCCCCACAAGATTCTCACCGGGCGCATGCAGCAGATGCATACCATGCGGCAAGCCGGCGGGCTCTCGGGCTTCCCCAAGCGCAGCGAGAGCGAGTATGACACCTTCGGCGTCGGCCACTCCTCCACCAGCATCTCTGCCGCCATGGGCATGGCCCTGGCCGCCGAGAAGCAGCACATCGACCGCCGCGTGGTGGCCGTGATCGGCGACGGCGCCATCACCGGCGGCATGGCCTTCGAGGCCCTGGCCCATGCCGGCGACGTCCGCCCCAACATGCTTGTCGTCCTCAACGACAACCAGATGTCCATCGGCTACAACACCGGGGGGCTGGCGACCTATTTCGCCAAGATCTGGGCGAGCAAGACATACATCACCATGCGCGAGGGCAGCAAGAAGGTCCTGAAGAAGATGCGACCGGCCTGGGACCTTGCCAAGCGCACGGAAGAACACATGAAAGGCATGGTCGCCCCGGGCACCCTCTTCGAGGAACTCGGCTGGCACTACATCGGCCCCATCGACGGCCACGACCTGCCCCAGCTCGTGCAGACGCTGGACAACATGCGCGACCTCAAGGGCCCGCAATTCCTGCATATCTGCACCCGCAAGGGTCGCGGCTACGAGCCCGCGGAACAGGACCCGGTGGGGTTCCACGCCATCAACAAGATCGAGGCACCCAAGGCCGACGACAAGCCGGCCCCCATGCCGGTACCGGCAAAGCCAAAACCGAAACTGCCGAAATACCAGGACGTATTCGGGCGCTGGCTCTGCGACATGGCCGAAAAGGACGACAAGCTGGTCGGCATCACTCCCGCGATGTGCGAGGGCTCGGGCATGGTGGAGTTCGCCCGGCACTTCCCGGAACGTTTCTACGACGTCGCCATCGCCGAGCAGCACGCCGTGACGCTGGCCGCCGGCATGGCCTGCGATGGCCTGAAACCGGTCGTCGCCATCTATTCCACGTTCCTGCAGCGGGCCTACGACCAGTTCATCCACGACGTCGCCATCCAGAACCTCGACGTGACCTACGCGATCGACCGCGCGGGCCTCGTCGGCCAGGACGGGCCTACGCACCAGGGCGCCTTCGACCTCTCCTACATGCGCTGCATCCCGAACATGGTGGTGGGCGCGCCATCGGACGAGAACGAGTGCCGGCAGATGCTGTACACGGCCTACCAGCACCCGGGGCCCGCGGCGGTGCGCTATCCGCGCGGGACCGGGCCCGGAGCGCTCATCGAAGAAGACATGACGGCCATGGAAATCGGCAGGGGCGTCGTGGTGCGCACGGGCGCAGACATCGCCATCCTGAATTTCGGCACGCTGCTGCCGGAGGCGCTGGAAGCCGGCGAGCAGCTGGCCGCCACCGTGGTGGACATGCGCTGGGTGAAACCGCTCGACGAGGCCCTGCTCCGGGAACTGAGTGCCGGGCACAAGGTATTCCTGACGGTCGAGGAGAATGCGGTTGCCGGCGGAGCCGGGTCCGCGGTCAGCGAGTTTCTCGATAGCGAAGGCATCGTTGCCGCAGTCCGTCGCGCGGGCATCCGCGACCATTTCGTGGAGCACGGGTCGCAGGGCCAGCAGCGCGAGCGGCACGGCCTGACAGCGGAACAACTGGTCCGCCTGGCAAGCCCATCCCCGGAGCGGGAGAAGTCGGAACCGGTTCCCTCCATGCGGGTTCAAGCCTGAGCTTCCGGCGTTGCCCGGCTCGTTGCGGGCGGCCTTCGGGAAGGGAACGGGCAGTCGGATCTCGGCCGGCGCGACGACACTTATACTCCGGAAACCGGCACCGGATCGCGACAGCGGGCCGGTGTCAGTATATCCAGCCGGTCGCGGCGCTTAAGCCCGAATAAATGATTGGCAAACCCGGGCAGCCTTCCGGCCGGTCCCGGGCCGTCATCTCTTGGCGAAAAAAAAATCTGCGCTCAATAATCAGCGACCCGGCACCACACCCGGTTTTTTCAGGCGCCGGGCAGGGGCGCCCGGCATTAAACCCGCCCGTGATCCGATTATCCGCCCGCCAGTATTCACCGATACGAATTAACAGGACAAAGTGTATAATTTTCCCCGTCTATCGATTCAGAGGAAAAAACTGATGTCCACCTTCCGTGATCTGCTTACTTCAAAGACCAGGCTCAAGGCCGACGCGCGCAAACTCGCCATCGATGAACTCGAAAAACTCATCAAGGCCCTGAACGAGGTCCTCGCTGCCGAAAAAGCCAAGGCGGCGAAAAAAGAAGAAGCCGCCCGGGAGGCGAATATCCGCAAGATCAACAAGCTGCTCGCGGAAACCGGTCTCGACCCGGAGGATCTCAAGAAAAACAAGGCCGGCAAGCGCAAGGCCGGGGTGAAGGCCCGCGGCACGGCGGGCAGGCGCGCAAAGGTCAAGCCGAAGTATCGCCTGGTCGTCGACGGCAAGGAACACCTCTGGTCCGGCCGCGGCCGCGCGCCGAAGGTCTTCCAGGCCCACTTCGACGCCGGCAACAGCAAGGAAAGCTGTCTCATCAAGCCCGCTGCCCGGGGCTGACACTTCCCGCCGCCGCGGCCCGGGCAAACCGCCGCTCCCCTCTGCCCGCGGCGGGTCTTCGCGCCCGCCCGCACTGCCTTCCTGAGACAAAACTCGCCGAAACCTGAGGGAGCCGGACCCCGGCCACCTGTACTTGGCCGCGGGCGTCGATACACTGGCCCGTAACAGCAAATAAGAGCGGAACAGCCGCCCGGGAGGCCTGTGGCAAAGGATGGCTTGCCAGCTAATGGTGTAATCTGCGGCGAGTTTCCCGCAAGCCGGGTTCCCCGCGAGCACCAGCTGGCGCTCTGGCGCCGGGTCTGCGCCGGCGAGTGTGAGGTCATCCCCCTCACGGAAGACTGGCTGTTCCGGGATGACATCAGGTCCTGGGCCCTGTGCGACCTCGTCATCACCCGCCAGGCCATGAGCGCGACGCGCTACGAACGCACGAAGCGCCACGTCGAATGCAGTGGCGATAGCTGGATCGTGCTCTACTACCTCCGCTGCGGCAGCATCTCCACGATCCTGGACCAGCACAGCCACACCCGTCTCGGGCCCGGCTCCCTGTGCGTGATGGACTGGAGCGTACCGCACGTCTCCGTCGCCAGTGATTACGAACTGGTCACGGTCGCCTTTCCGCGCAGCCAGTTGCCGGCGGCGGAACTCATGGGCAGGCGAACCCCGGCAGTCACCTGGGCGCCGGGCAGCGCGCAGGCGGAGATCCTTGCCAACGCTCTCGAGAACCTGCTGGCACAACTGCCCCAGCTTGCTGACGACGAGGCCGCGGCGCTGGCTGCCGGCCTCACCGGCCTCGTCGGCGGCCTGCTCCTTGCCGAGGGTGAGCTGTTGCGCAACCGCTACGCGGAGACCTCGCGTGCCGAGGCCATGCGGCAGTTCGTCAACGAGCATCTTCGCGACCCCGGGCTGGGTGTCCAGGCACTTTGCGAACACTTCCACTGCTCGCGGGCGACGGTGTACCGGATGTTCGAGGCCGAAGGTGGCGTCGCGTCCTACATCCAGCGGCAGCGCCTTCACGCCTGCATGCGCGAACTCACCCGCATCCAGAGCCCGCCCAAGGGCGTGCTGGAGCAGGTGGCCTCGGCCTGGGGCTTCACCAACCCGCACCGCTTCAGCCGCCTGTTCCGGGCCCAGTTCGACCTGTCACCCCAGGAGGCCCTGCGAGCACAGACGCCGCAAGCCAGGAAGCAGCCCACGCTGCGGAGCGGGCAGGACTACTGGCAGTACGCCGCCCTGCTCAATGGCTGGATAGCCAGCCACCGGAAACGGTGAGGCGCCGGTGCAGGGCTGCCCCTGCACAAGCGTCAACCGTGGCTCGAGGGCTCGGCGTCTCAGCCAAAGGATCACCTTATCCCGACTAGGTCACGGAGTGGCCACCCTCGGCCCCCGACCGCTGACCTGTTCGCTGCGTCGACACGTACTATAGCCAAGCACCATAAAGACGGTTGCAGTGATGACAATACGGTTTCCGGGGGATACGGCCAGCGCGCCTGCGACAAGTGATGCCGGCAGGGTCCCTGCGATGCTGCCCGAGGCGGGCAACGACCATCCCCTGCAGCGCCTCTGCGTCCGGGCCGACAAGCTGCCGCCCTCGCAGCACCTGGCCGCCGTCCGCCTCGCCCTCGAAGGCCACTGCGAGGTCTCGCCGCTCGCGACGCCGTGGTCCCTGCACCGTGACATGGAGAGCTGGCGCGTCGATGGCCTGCTGCTCAGCCGCTGGAGCATGTCCGCTGCGCGGCATGAGCGCAGCCAGGCCCTCGCTGACAGCGGCGGCAACGACTGGCTCCTGCTGCGCATACTGCAGCGTGGTCAGCAGGCGCTGTGCATTGACGACAGGCACCACGTCACCGCCACCACCGACACCATCCTGCTCACGGACTGGTCCCTGTCCTGGGCCTGTAACAGCAGCGAGTGTGACCTGATCACCGTGGGCATACCCCGCAGCCGTCTCTCGGCCAGCAAACTGCTGAACCGCAAGATCCCGGCCCTAAGCTGGGAGCGCAACTCCGCCGGGGGGAGGCAACTGGCCACCATGGTGGAGCTCCTCTGGCAGCAACTACCGACGCTGGACGCTGCCAGCGCCCACAGCGTTGCTCTCGGCTTTGTCGGTTTCCTCGACGGGCTGCTGGGCAATCACCCGCTGCTGCTGCGCGCCCAGTACGCCAACACCTCCCGCCTGGCCGCCATGAAGTTCCTGCTCAACGAGCAGCTTCCGGACCCGGAACTCGGCGTGAACACCCTCTGCGACCACTTCGGCTGCTCCCGGGCCACGATCTACCGCCTCTTCGAGCGCGAGGGCGGTGTGGCCGCATTTATCCAGCGGCAGCGGCTTCACCGCTGTCTCCGTGAGCTCGTCCGCGGCGACCAGCAAACAACCGCCAGCCTGGATACGCTGGCCAGGCACTGGCGCATCGGCGGCGTCGCACGGCTGAAGCACCTGCTCAGGGAGCACTTCGGCCTCGATCTTCACGACGTGGTGGCGGCCCGGGCAGCGGCGCTGGCCGATCGCAGCGGCGCGAGCACCAGCCTTCAACTGCAGCTTGCGACTGCGATCAACCGCGCGATCGCGGAAGACAGCAACGCCGTTACACCGGACTATCCCGGTCCGGCGGCAGCAAGGGCGGCTCCCGGCGCCCGCTAGCGCCGCGGGCAGCAGCTTCCTGCCGCCACCGCCTAGCTCGAGGCCTTCCCCGGCAATGCCGAGAGCTTTCGGGCGTCCGGATGCGTCACAACCCCCACCTCGGTCACCAACGCGGTGACCAGCGCCGCGGGGGTGATATCGAAAGCCGGGTGGCGCGCGGCAACGCCTGCCGGCGCCCACTGCGTGCCCCCAAACCCCGTCACTTCTTCCGGCGCGCGCTCCTCGATGGGGATGGCGCTGCCCTCGGCCACGGCGTGGTCGATGGTCGCCAGCGGGCAGGCCACGTAGAAGGGAATCCCGTGGTTGCGCGCCAGTACCGCTACCATATAGGTACCGATCTTGTTGGCCACGTCGCCATTGGCAGCCACCCGGTCTGCGCCGACGATGACCGCGTCGATCTCCCCCCGGGCCATCAGGTGCCCGCTCATGCTGTCGGTAATCAGCGTCACCGGGATGCCCTCGGCCTGCAGTTCCCAGGCAGTCAGCCTTGCGCCCTGGAGGAACGGGCGCGTCTCACCGGCGATCACCGAGATGCGCTTGCCGGCTGCGACGGCGCTGCGCACGACGCCGAGGGCCGTACCGTGGCCTGCCGTGGCCAGGGCACCGGCGTTGCAATGCGTGAGCACACGGGCGCCATCCGGCAGCAGCGCCGCACCGTGCTCGCCGAGGGCGCGGTTTGCGGCCACGTCCTCGGCGTGCACAGCCTTTGCCGCCGCCAGGAGCCGCTCCGCCACGGCGGCGGGCGCCGCCGCTCCGGTCTCGTTCCAGACGCGCCGCATGCGATCCAGGGCCCAGAACAGGTTCACCGCCGTTGGCCGGCTGGCAGCGAGCACGGCAAAGGCGGCCTCGAGGCGGCTGCCGAACTCCTCGGCCGAGGCCGCGAGCCGCTGCGCCTCCAGCGCGATGCCGTAGGCCGCCGTCACGCCGATCGCCGGGGCGCCGCGCACGACCATGGCGCGTATCGCCTCGGCGCTATCGGCCGCCCCGTTGCAGCGCACCCATTCGACGGCCAGGGGCAGCCGGCGCTGATCCAGGAGCTCCAGGGTGTCGCCGGCGAGACGCAGCGTCTCGACGGCGGTGGCTGCCTCGGTCAAGGGGTCATTCCTCCGCGGCCGGTGCCCGGCCATAGGTGGCGAAGCGCGCGAGCACCGCTGCCATTTCATCCCCGGTCAGGAGTACCGGCTCACCCGCCTCGCAGGCAGCAAGATACTGCCCGCAGAGCGCCTCGATCTCTTCGGCGATGGCCACCGCCTCCTCGAGGTCCGCACCCAGGGCGATGAGCCCGTGGTTGGCGAGCAGGCAGGCCTTGCGATCATCGAGGGCGGCGAGGACGGCGGCCGAGAGATCCTCGGTACCGAACAGCGCATAGGGTGCACAACGCACATCCGGGCCGCCGGCGATGGCGACCATGTAGTGAAAGGCGGGCAAAGCCCGGCGCAAGCAGGCGAGCGCAGTCGCGTGCGGGGAGTGGGTGTGCACGATCGCTGCCGCCTCCGGGCGGGCGGTGTAGATGTCCCGGTGCAAGCGCCACTCGCTCGAAGGCCGGCCGGGCGACAGCGACTCACCCGCCAGGTCCAGGGAAACCAGCGTCGCCGACGCCAGCCGCGCGGCGCTCGCACCGCTCGGGGTGATCCAGAAACCGTCACCGTGGCGCAGGGACAGGTTGCCGGTGCAGCCGCGATTGAGCCCGCGCTCGGCAAGGTAGCGATAGGCATCGCAGAGCGCCTGCCGGTCATCCATCAGCTTTCCCTCCAGCGGCGGCGATTATGCCACAGAGCTCCCGTCCCCGGCGCCCGGGCTCCGCTGCTATACTCGGCGCGTCAGGAAAAGGATGCCCGCCCCATGGCCAGCCGCAAGAAAACCGATGCCGACGCGAGCCCCGCCACGCTGGAGGCCACCATTGCCGAGATCGAGGCCATCCTGGTACGCATGGAGGGCGAGGAGCAGCCGCTGGAGCAGTCGTTGAAAGATTTCGAGGCCGGTATCACGCTGACGCGCCGGGCGCAGGCGCTGCTCCGCGAGGCGGAGCAGCAGGTGCAGGAACTCACGGAGAACGCCGACGGCGAACCGTCGGCCGCGCCCCTGGACGACGGGGCGGATGCCTGAACCGTGAGCCTGGGAGCAGACCGGGAGCGTTTCGAAGCCCGCGCACGACCCCTGGTGGAAACCCAGCTGTCAACGCTGGCGCCCGCCCTGCGCGAGGCCGTGGCCTATGCCCTGAGCGTCGGGGGCAAGCGCATCCGCCCCATCCTCGTCTACCGCGCGGCCCGCGCCCTCGGCTGCGGTGACGCGCCGGCGCTGGAACACGCCGCGGCCGCCATCGAGCTGGTGCACACCTACTCCCTGATCCACGACGATCTACCGGCGATGGACGACGACGACCTGCGCCGGGGACAACCCACACTGCACCGGGCCTATGACGAGGCCACGGCAATCCTCGTGGGCGACGGCATGCAGGTGCAGGCGTTCAGCCTGCTGGCGGCCGCACCGGGCCTCGATGCGGCCCCGCGCCTGGCCATGGTGGAGGTGCTCGCGGCCGCCTCGGGCTTTCCCGGCATGGTCGGCGGCCAGTACCTCGACGTGAGCGCTACTGGCGAGGCGCTCTCCCTCGATGCCCTGAAGGCGATGCACAACCTGAAGACCGGCGCCCTCATCCGCGCCGCCCTCGCCCTGGGCGGACACGCCGCCGGCGCCGGCGAGCGGGAGCTCGCCGCCCTGGACCACTACGGCGAGCACATCGGGCTCGCCTTCCAGGTCGTGGACGACATCCTCGACGTGGAAAGCGACAGCGCCACCCTCGGCAAGACCCGGGGCAAGGACGCCGCCGCCAACAAGAGCACCTACGTCAGCCTTCTGGGCATCGAGGGCGCCCGCCGCGAGGCGGCCTCCCTCCTGGAGGCCGCCCTGGGCGCCCTCGACCTCTTCGATCACGGCGGCGACGACCTCCGCGATCTCGCCCGGTTCATCGTCGAGCGCGACCGCTAGCCCTGCTTTCCAGCTGTGAGCTCTCAACAGCCTGTTCGCAGCCGCCGCTGCCGGGCCGGCAGAACGGCCCGGCGGTGACCACCCGGGGAGCTCACTCCCCGAACATGTGACCGAGCTTGGCGCCCTTGGTGCGCAGGTATTTCTCGTTGTGGGGATTGCTGTGCGTCTCCAGCGGCAGGCGGTGGAGCACCTCGATGCCGAGTTCCTCAAGGGCCGCGACCTTGCGCGGGTTATTGGTCATGAGGTTCACGCTGGTAATGCCGAGGTGGGCAAACATGGGGCCGAGGAGCGAGTAGTCACGCATGTCCGGGCCGAAGCCGAGCCGCTCGTTGGCCTCCACGGTGTCGGCGCCCTCGTCCTGCAGCTTGTAGGCGCGGATCTTGTTCAGGAGGCCGATGCCCCGGCCCTCCTGGCGGAGGTAGAACAGCGCCCCGCGGCCCGCCTCGGCGATGGCCTTGAGGGCCGCCTCGAGCTGGTTGCCACAGTCGCAGCGCAGGCTGAAGAGCGCATCACCGGTCAGGCACTCGGAGTGCACGCGCGCCAGTACCGGCTCGCCGTCGCCGACGTCGCCCATGGTGAGCACCAGGTGTTCCTTGTTGGCCGCGGGGTCCTCGAAACCGTGCATCGTGAAGACGCCCCAGTCCGTGGGAAGCCGGGACGACTCTACGTACCGTACCGTCACGCTCTGGTCCGTGCTGAAAAGGGGCGCCAGTCTAGCAGGCAGGGGGGGTCGTGGCGAGCGGCCGCTCACCAGCTGTTAGCCCAAAGCAGTAATGTCCCCTCTGCCCAATTTTAAAATGTCCCCTTTTTGGTTTTTGGAGGGGCATGGTGACGGAGCGCATTACCATGAGCAGGCGGGAGGTGGATCGGCTGGGTGTGATTCAGGCTGTAGCAGA
>NZ_JBTOLW010000040.1:0-25235 GCF_054552115.1 Pseudohaliea sp.
CCCGCGCCGAGCGCACATGGATGTGCTTGTAGCGGTTCCGCCAGGGCTTTCCCAGCGACGGCGGCGCCACCACCGCCGAATCAGAGCCGCCAAAGCAGAACCGCCAAGCCACCACCGCCAACTAAGGAACACCAAGCCAGCAGCGCTAGCTAGAGCGCACGGCCCCAGAAGAAAAACTTAGCGCAGTCCGAGGACGTTCTTGGCGAAGTGGGTACCGGCTCGGGCGATACGCTGGCTGGCGACGGAGAGGGGGCTGCGGTCGAGGAAGTTGAGCTGGAGCATGCGGCGTTCGCCGACAAAGCGGGTGTGGCCGTGCCAGGAGTGGGGGGTGCGCTTGAAGGCCAGCAGCGTGCCGCCGAGGGGCGGGACTTCCGCCGCGTAATCCTCGATGTCGTGCCTGCCGCGCAGCATGCGCAGCTGGCCCTCGCTGTGCGTCCAGTGCTCGTTGAAGTAGACCAGCACCGTAATGATCTTGCTCTTGTGGTCCGTATGGATATTGCCGTCCGTGCGCTCGCAGAACCGGCGCACCGTGATCGTCGACGGCAGGCCGGCGAGGGTCATGTCGAAGCGCTCGCCGAGGAGCCGGGCAAAGGCATCGCTCTCGAGGTCCTCGACGAAGCGGCCGAAGGCTGCGCCGTAGCTCAGCTCCTCCAGGGCGTGGTTCGCCGCCGAGTCGATGGCCGGGTAGTCCGCATTGACCGTGGCGAGGTCCTCCATCGAGAGAAAGCCGGGGGCCACGAGGAACGGGAAGGGGTCCGTAGTCAGCGGCGCTTCGCGCAGCGCGTCGAGGTTCGCGTAATTCATGGGCCAATGATACTCCGGGGCGCGGCGCAGCGGCAGGGTGGGGCGCGGGCGGGAAACGTGAAAAATGCCGCCCGGCTGCGGCGGGATGGCGAATCGGGTATGATCGCCGCCGTCCTCTCAACCGCATTTTGAAGGCCCGCACCGCATGGCCGACAAGGCTCGCGTCGTCGCACGCTTCGTCATCCTCTCGCTGCTCTTCTGGCTGCCCGCGCCCCGGCGCAAGGCGCTGGAGCGCTGGCTGCGCGGGCGGGAGGAGTACAAGAAGCTCGAGCGCGCGGACTGGGTCCTCATGAGCTGGGGCAAGAGCGGCCGCACCTGGCTGCGGGTCATGCTGTCCCGGGCCTACACGCAGCTCGGCGGCCTGCCGGCCAGCGAACTGCTCGACTTCGACAACCTGAAGGCACAGGATCCGCGACTGCCGGCGGTGTTCTTCACGCACAACAACTACCTGCGCGACTACACCGGCAACTGGCAGAGCAAGGCGCACTTCGCCGGCAAGCGCATGGTGCTGCTGGTGCGCGACCCGCGGGACGTGGCGGTGTCGCAGTTCTTCCAGTGGCAGTACCGCATGCGGCCGCGCAAGAAATTCATCAACGACTACCCGGCGCACGGCAGCGCTATCGACGTCTGGCAGTTCGTGCAGGATCCGGCGGTCGGCGTGCCGCGCATCGTCGACTACTTCAATGACTGGGCCGCGTCCCGGGACCAGCTCGACGACCTGCTCGTGGTCCGCTACGAGGACATGCGTGCCGACCCCGGCGCGGTGCTGAAGCAGATTCTCGACTTCACCGGCACCGCCGTCAGCGACGAGCAGGTGGCGGAGGCCGTGCAGTTCGCCGCCTACGACAACATGAAGAAGATGGAGCAGGAGCAGTACTTCAAGGGCTCCGGCGCGCGGGTGAAGCCCGGCGACAGGGACAACCCGGCGTCCTTCAAGGTGCGCAAGGCCAAGGTCGGCGGCTACCGCGAGCACTTTGATGACGCCCAGTGCGCGGCCCTCGACGCCATGGTGGCGAAGCTCGACCCGCAGTTCGGCTACGGGCCTCGCGCGGAGCAGGCCTCGGCATGAAGTACGCCCTGCAGCAGCTGCGCCACGGGGCCAACACGCTGCGCAAGAAGGCGGCGCGGCGCATCCTCAACTGGCGCAACCGCAACCGGCCGCAGGCCGAGGTGATTGCCGAGGAGCGGCGGCTGCGCGGCCGTGAGCAGCTCGCGCGCCTGCGCGAGGCGGACATCGTGATCGTCTCCTTCGGCAAGAGCGGCCGCACCTGGCTGCGGGTGATGCTGTCGCACCTGTTCCGCATCCGCCACGGCCTCCCCGAGAATGCGCTCCTCGGCTTCGACAATTTCCACCACATGAACGCCGCCGTGCCGAAAATCTTCTTCACGCACGACAACTACATCAAGGACATCACCGGCGAGCCGGGCAGCAAGGCGCCGTTCTACGACAAGCCGGTGGTGCTGATGGCCCGGGACCCGCGCGACGTGGCCGTCTCGCAGTTTTTCCAGTGGAAGTTCCGCCTGAAGCCGAACAAGGTCATCCTCAACAACTACCCGTCGCGGGACGAGGACATCAGCGTCTTCGACTTCGTCACCGGCGACAACGACGGCGGCAGCCTGCGCGCGGTGGTCGACTACCTGAATTCCTGGGCCGCCGAGCGCCAGCACATCCAGCGGTTCCACCTGCTGCGCTACGAGGATCTGCGCGCGGACCCGCAGGCGGAACTGGCGAAGCTCGTGACCTTCATGGGCGTGGAGGCCACCCCCGAAGAGCAGGCCGCGGCGATCGAGCACGCCTCCTTCGAGAACATGAAGAAAATGGAAAGCTCGGACACCTTCCGCTTCGCCGGCCGCATGCGCGCCCGCGACAAGGACAACCCCGATTCCTACAAGGTCCGCCGCGCCAAGGTCGGCGGCTACCGCGATTACTTCAGCGACGAGGAAGTCGAGGCCATCGATCGGCAGCTGGCTGAGTCGCTGGATTCACTCTACGGGTATCGCTGAGAGGCGGGGTATCTGCCTGGCTCGGCCGGAAGTGTCTTAGCCTAAGCATTGCCCCACGAATGCTTGTAGCGTGTCCCGACCGGCCCTCCGGGCGTGACGGCGCCACCATCGGTCGAAAACGGCGCTAGACTCAGGCCCCCACCAGCTGCAGCGCATCCTCCCGCACGTGGCCCTGCCGGATCTCGTCCCGCAGCTGGTCTTCCGTGAGCACGCCGTCCTCGAGGCACTCGCGCACCAGGTCGAAGAAGAATTTCTCCTGCGCCGGGTCCGGGTGCTTTGCATAGCGGCCGGCGAACTTGTAGTCGCCGAAGAGGGCGCGGCGGGCGCGGCGCAGCCAGTGCCGGGGCGGGAACAGCTGGAACGTGTCCGCCGGGCGGTAGTCGATGGGCAGGCCGGTCTTCCAGGGCTGGGTCTTGCGCTTGGTGTTGTGCAGCAGCTTCGTGTGCTCGTCGAGGTGATCGAAGTCGTTCCAGCAGTGTTCGAGCAGGCCGATGGTGGCCGGGTCCTCGAGCTTCAGCGAGACCCAGTCCATGTAGTCGCGCTTCGCCGGGACGAACATCTCGTTGAACTCGCGCTCGAACTCCCAGTGCGTGAGTTTCGCGCAGTCCAGCAGCATCACGCTGGAAGCCCAGGCGCCCTTGCGCGCCTTGGCGCCGGACTTGGGGCGGCAGACGATGGCCTTGCCTTCCATGTCGCGGCCGAGGAGCTCGTTGATGTCGCCGACAGCGAAGATGTCCGGGTCCATGACCACGGCGCGGCCCTCGTAGCCCATGAGCTGCGGCGGTGCAAAGCGCAGCGGGGTGAAGGACTGGAGGTCGTTGTTGAGCCAGGGCCGCTTGTCACCGTCACGCAGGTAGAGGTCGCCCTCGCGCTCGGCCATGCAGGGGAAATCCCTGACCTCGATGAAGCGCACGTCGAAGGCGTCCGGGTTGGCGGACCGCTTCTTGAGCGAGTGGCGGCTGACGATGGCGCCCAGCATCTGCTTGTGGTTGGTGTGGATGAAAACGGTCGGTTTCACGGTGTCTTGCCCCGTCGATGTCGCGATCGTGATAGTTTACGCGCGGTGGGGCCGCACTTGAACGGCGCCCGCCGGCAATATTGCTGACCCTGGCGCGGACTACTCATGGACGACCTGCTGCGAACGCCGCCCCCGCCGCGCACCTGGTGCCTGCTCGGCCGCAAGGCCGGCGACAACGCCCAGGTGACGGCGCTCGCCGACGCGCTCGGCTGGCCCTGGGAGCCCCGGCACGTCGCCGCCCGCTCCTGGGAACTGCTGCCGCACCTCGCCCTGCGGGTGACCCTGGCCGGCATCGACCGCGCCGCGTCGTCGCCGCTCGCGCCGCCCTGGCCGGACCTGGTGCTGACCGCCGGCCGGCGCAACGAGCCGGTGGCGCGCTGGATCCGCCGCCAGGCCGGCGGCACCACCCGGCTCGTGCACGTCGGGCGCCCCTGGGCCCCCCTCGACAGCTGGAACCTGGTGGTCACCACGCCGCAGTATTTCCTGCCGGCGGCGCCCAATATCCGCCACAATACGCTGCCCCTGTGCGACCTGCAGCCCGACGCGCTCGCGGCGGCCGGCGAGGCGCTGGCGCCGCGGCTGGCGACGCTGCCGCGGCCGTGGATCGCCGTCCTCGTGGGGGGCGACAGCGGCAAGTATGTCTATACCGCTGCCAAGGGGCGGCGCCTGGGGGCACTCGCCCGGCGCCTCGCCGCCGCGAACGGGGGCTCCCTGCTGGTCACGGGCAGCCCGCGCACGCCGCCCGCGGCGCTCGATGCGCTGGCCGGTGAGGTCGATGTGCCGCACCTGCTGCACCGCTGGGGCGAGGGCGCGAACCCCTACCTCGGTTTGCTGGCGCTCGCCGATGCCTTCGTGGTGTCCGGCGAGTCCATGTCCATGCTCGCCGAGGCCCAGACCCGCGGCAGGCCGGTCTACATCTTCGACCCCGGCGACGGCGGCACACCGTGGTGGCGCCTGCGCCACGGCTGGCGCTACAAGCCGCTGAGCCACCGCCTGGCGATGCGTTTCGGCCCGCGGCGCATGCGCCGGGATATCGGCCGCATCCAGGACGCGCTGGTGGCATCCGGCGCGGCGCTCTGGCTGGACGAGGAGGCGTCCGTTGCGCCCCTGCCTGCCGCCGGCACCGCGGGGGCGGTCTGTGCGCAGGAACTGGCCGCGTCGGCGGCCGCGGTGAAGGCCCTGTTTCAGGCGTCCTCGCCGGCAGCGCGGTAGACGCGCAGGCGGTTGTACAGCGTTCTCACGCTGATACCGAGGCGCTGGGCGGCGCGCTTGCGGTCACCGCCCTCGGCCTCGAGGGTAGCGAGGATCAGCCGCCGTTCCGCTTCCGCGACCGTCATCCCCGGGGCAATGCCCAGGCCCTTCTCCGGCGTGTCAGGCACCGGCTGCAGGGCCGGGAGTTGGGCCGGCGTGATCACGCTGCGGCAGAGCCGGCAGGCGCTCAGCACCACGTGGCGCAGCTCGCGCACGTTGCCCGGCCAGTGATAACGGCGGAGCAGGGCTTCCGCGTCCTCCCCGAGGCGCACCGGACGGCCGCTGCGCTCGGCGTACTCGGCCATGAAGCAGCGCGCCAGCGCCACCGCATCCTCCCCGCGCTCGCGCAGCGGCGGCACCGGTACCGTCAGCTGGCGGATGCGGTAGTAGAGATCCTCGCGCAGCCGCCCCTCGGCCAGCGCCTCGTCCGGGTCGCGGTTGGTGGCCGTGATCAGCCGGGCGTGCCAGGGGTGGTCCGCCTCGCCGCCGACGCGGCGGAAGCTGCCGCTCTCGAGCACCCTGAGCAGCTTGACCTGCGTGTCCTCCGGCATCTCCGTGATCTCGTCGAGAAGCACCGTGCCGCGCCCGGCCCGCTCGAACAGGCCGGCGTGGCGGCGCTCCGCGCCGGAGAAGCTGCCGCGCTCGTGGCCGAAGAGTTCGCTCTCCACCAGCTCCGAGGGGATGGCGCCGCAGTTGATGGCGCAGAAGGGCTCCTCGCTGCGCGGTGAGAAGGCGTGGATGGAGCGGGCGGCGAGTTCCTTCCCGGTGCCGCTCTCGCCGTGGATGCAGACGCTGGCATCGGTGGCCGCCGCCTTGCGCAGCAGCCGGTAGAGTTCGCGCATGGGGCCGGAACTGCCGAGGAGCAGCCCGAACTGGTCAAGGGCCACCGGTGCCACGTCCGGCGCCCGCCCGGTCGGCAGCTCGCCCTGGATGTCGCGGAGGAGCGCCTCGAGGTAGCCGCCGGCGACAGGCCGGCGCAGGAAGATGGCCTCGCCGGAGCGCACCCAGGTGCTCCAGGCGGGCTGTTCTTCGGCGGTGCCGAGCAGGAAGACCTGGCTGCCGGCCGTACGAAAGCTGTCCAGGAGACGCGCTGCGCCGTCACTGTCCGGTGCACAGTCGGCGTCGATGAGAAGAAACTGCGGTGCCTCGCGCCGCCTGGCGGCCTCGGCGGGATGGACCACCGCGACCTCGAAACGGCACCTGCGGACCACGTCGACCACGGCGGGGTCCCGGTCCCGGGTGACATAGCAGGCCTTGCCCCGCGCTGTGCTCGCCGGGTCCATGGCGCCAGTCTAGCACCCGGGTCCGCACCGGCTGCAAGTTGCAGACTTTGCAGCGCCCTGGCTGCAGGAGCTGCAGCCAGGGCAATGGTCGACCGCTGCGGGGACGGCCTGCGCAAAGGCCGCAGCGGCGGGGTTTCCAGCCCGCTGCCCGGGTCCTGGCATGGGGTTTGCGGCGAAGGGGGTGACTGCGCGGCACGCGCCGCGCAGGCTCGACGCCATATCGCAAGCAGCGAGCAATGGCAAACAGCGAGCAATGGAAAGAAAGGAGGTAACCCTATGTGGACGCATCCGACAGCAAAACCGACGGTCCTTGCCCTCGCGATTGCCGGCGCCCTCGGCGTTACCGGGGCACAAGCCGCCGAACCGTACCAGAAGCCCGACGGCAGCTTCGTCAGCATCAGCGGGACCGTAACCTCGCCGACCGCCGATGACTTTGTCCTCGACTACGGCAGCGGCACGATTCTCGTGGAGATGGACGACTGGGACAGCTACGGCGATGCCTACGGGCTCATGGACGGCGACCGGGTCACGGTCTTCGGCCGCATCGACGACGACTTCTTCGAGGTCGCGAAAGTCGAGGCCGGTTCCGTCTACGTGGAAAACCTGAACACCTATTTCTACGCCAACGCCGCGGATGAGGAAACCGCGGCCTGGGACCCGCAGTACTGGACCGCGCCTTCGCCGATCGTGGTCAGCGCCATGACGCTGCGCGGCGATATCGTCGACGTGAACGCCGAGGACCGCGAGTTCACCGTCGACAGCGGTGGCGCCGAGGTGACCGTCGACGTGGCGGCGCTCGGCTACAACCCGCTGGACGACAACGGTTACCAGCAGCTCGACGAGGGCGACTTCGTCAGTGTCTCCGGCATGATGGACTACGAGTTCATGGAAGGCCGGGTCTTCGAGGCTGGCGCCGTGACGACCCTGGTCGACGAGCAGAACTCGTGACTTTTGCTGATTGCCGGGGCGCTATGCCCCGGTTTTTCAGCTTTTCGCGGTGTTCCGGGACGGCTGCGGGCGCATGCCCCCAGCCTTGCCCGGCCGGGACGCTCCCCGTTTCACGCTCTGTGGGGACATGCTCCCGCAGCCGCCCCTACCGCTTCAGCCCCGGAAGTACGGAAGGCGCGAGGGGTGAGTCCGGGATACTTCTCTCACAAAGCGTGTATCGGGGAGCGACTGAGAGAAGTATCCCGGACTCACCCCGTAATCGTGCGAACAGGCAGACTTCCTGTCGCCTTGGGGCGGCCCAAAATTCCTGTGCAGAGGAGATAACCCGATGGACGCAAAAACGAACGATAGCTACGGCCTCTTTATGGAGGCCCTCGACGTGGTGAACACGGCGATCAGTGAGCATAAAGACGGCCAGCTCATGGGCGGCCTGTTGAGCGCGGCGGAGAAGACCATCGGCGGGAAGCACCTGGGCGTGGCGGTCTACCGGGACGACCCGGACACGCCCTTCGATTACTTCACGCTGCGCTTCACCAACGGGCGCTTCGAACTGCTCGCCCGCGGCAAGGACGAGCCGGAGATCGCGTGGAAAGTCTCCCAGGACTATCTTCGGGACCTCGCGGATAACCCGCGCGACTACATCGACAACCCGGCCCGGCTCGACCTGGACTGGCTCCGGGACCGCGCGGGGATCTGAGCCGCCGCCCGGGTCAGGCGGCCCGGGACAGGCCGGCGAGGGGGTGCGTGGGCGCCGGCGGCAGGTCCGGCGTGCGTTCCAGCACCTCGAAGGCGTCGTGGCGGACGTGGTTTTTCGCCATTTCCTCGCGCAGGAAGTCCTCGCTGATCTTCCCTTCCGCCAGGCACTCCTTCAGCAGGCCGAAGAAGAACCGCTCCTGGTTCGGGTCGGGGTGCTGCTTGTAGTTGCCGAGGAAGGCGTACTCGCCGAAGAGCTTGCGCCGCGCACGGAGGATCCAGGCCGCCGGCGGGAACAGGCGGAAGCGCTCGGCGGGGCGCCAGTCCGTCGGCAGCCCGGTCTTCCAGGGCTGCGTGCGGCGGCGGGTGGTATGCAGCATTTTCGTGTCGGTGGTGAACTTGTCGAAATCGTTCCACGCCGCCTCGAAGAAGTCGATGCTGTCGCGGGGCTCGTCCTTCAGGCAGATCCAGGGCTGGTAGTCCTGCTCGAAAGTGAACATCCTGCGGAAGGTGCTCTCCGGGTCCCAGTGGGTCAGCTTGGCGCAGTCGAGCAGCATCACGCTCGAGGCCATGCACTTGTCCACCAGCCCCTTCGGCCCGGAGCGCATGCGGCACATGATCGCCTTGCCGTGCATGTCCCGGGAGAGGAGCTCCCAGATGTCGGCGGCGGCGAAGATATCCGGATCGATGACCACGGCCCGGCCCTCGTAGCCCATGAGTTTCGGCGGCAGGAAGCGCGTGGGTGTGAAGGACTGCAGGTCGTCGTTGAGCCAGACCCGATGAACGCCGTCGCGCAGATATTCCTTGCCCTCGTGCTCGGCAAAGAAGGGGTAGTCGCGCATGTCCATGATGGTGACGTCGAACTTGTCGTTGTTCGACGAATAACGGCGCAGCGCGTGCTCGGCGACGATGGCGCCGGTGATCTGCTTGTGGTTCGTCTGGATGAAGACGCCGGCTTTCATGGTTACTCCGGGCATGGTTACTCCGGGCTGGTTGGCTCGCGGCGAGGATAAAGCAAGGCGTGCCGGTTTTCTATGTAGCAAGTCACAGCCGGGCGCTCACCGGCGGCAATACAGGCGGTAGCTGGCCAGGGGGCCGGCCACGAGGAAAACCCAGTAGCGGAAGTCCCAGTTGAGGAGGCGGACGTTGGTCAGCGTGCTCGCCAGGAGCAGGGCCAGGGTGCAACCCAGGAACAGTGCCGTATCGCCGCGGAGGGCGCCGGCGCGCCAGCCGCGGTAGAAACCGCCAAGCGTCAACAGCACCGCGGCCGTGAACAGGCCGAGGCCGACCACGCCGTAGCGCACCAGGATATCGAGCTGCACGTTGTGATAGTCATTGAAGCGCGAGAGCAGGAAGACGTCACTCTCGCGCAGCGTGAGCTTGGCCGCCGCGGGTCCATGGCCAAAGAGCGGCGCCTCGCGCCAGCGCGCCAGGCCCTCGCGGAGCATGACCACGCGGATGCCGACGCTGTGCTGCCGGGCCCGGCCGCTGCCCGTGCGCACGGTGTCGAGGTCGCCGGCGAGCAGCGCGCCCCAGGTCTCCTGCTCGCTGGCGAGGCGCTGGCCGACAGCGGGAAGGTTGCTGATGATGACGGCGCCCAGGAGGGTGGTGGCCAGCAGCGCGGCGATGCCGGTGCGTCCGCTTCCCTCTCGCCAGGCCCGGCGCAGGCCCAGCACGGCGACCAGCAGGAGCAGGGGTGCCAGCGCGATCCAGGCGGCGCGGGTCTGCGACAGGATCACGCCCTCCAGGAGGAGTGCGGCCAGGAGCAGCAGGAGCGCGACCACGGCGCTGCGATAGCGGCGCGGCGTGAGGCGGGCGATGCGCGGAGCGAAGATCAGCGCGCCGAGGAGCAGTGTGCCGGCGTAGTAGGCAAAGGAGATCGGCTCCAGCCCGAGCCCCAGGCGGGCCTCCCACCACGGGCCGTCCAGGCCGCCGAGCTCACCGAGGAAGGCGATGCGGGCGAGGAGGAAACCGGCTGCCACTAGGGCCCAGGCCCGGAGGAGCCGGCCCTCGTTGCCGCGAAGATACCAGGCGACGGGCAGGAGGCCGGCGTAGTAGGCCACTCGCGCCGCGTGCTTGACCTGCTGCTGCCAGGACGCCGGGTCGCCCAGGGCCGCCAGCGGCGCGTAGACGACCGCGTAGCCGGCGATCGCCAGCAGGACCCAGGTCAGCGGATCCCGGCGGAGCCGGGGCCAGCAGACCGCCCGGTCCGCCCACAGGGCCCAGAGCATGAGCAGGCAGCCGACCACGGCCAGGGGGCGCAGCGACCAGGCCGAGAAGGCAAACAGGTACAGGCCCGCGGCCCCGAGGGCGTCCCGCTGCTCCACCGCTGCGACCGGCACTAGCGGAAGATTCCCCGGCGGTAGAGGCGCCAGAAGAAGCCCCAGCTGAACAGCAGCGGGTGTCGGCGCACCCGGGGCGGCACCTCGATGCGCTCCCCGGAGTGGCGCTCCAGCTTCCAGGCGATGTAGTCCAGGCCCCCGGTGAAGGTGAACAGGGCCTTGACCAGGCGGGCCACGGAAAGGCTCTTGCCCTGCGCGCGGCGCAGCCCCCAGGTGATCGGCGCCAGGCGGCGGCTCGCCGGTGCCACGCTCGCCCGGTACCGGCAGCGCTCGCCGCTGCCGCGCAGCTCGAGCCCGTGTGGCAGTTCGGCTGCGACGAGGCGGGTCACCGCCTCGTAGAACGGCCGGGCGGCCAGCACCAGCTCCCGCGCACGGCCGGGCCGCTCGGTGCGCAGCTCGGTGCCGTAGCTCAGGGCCAGGGCCTGCTCCCAGAGGGTGGCGAGGCTGCCGCTCGCCGGCAGCGCCGGCAGGGCGCGGCCGAGCAGTGTGGCCGCTGCCCGCCGGAAGGCGTCTGTCACTGCCACCGTCGCGTCATCGTCCCGGGCGTAGACGATACGCACGGGCTGGCTGAAGCGGCCCCAGAGATAAGCCTGGAACCAGTATCGGCTGCAACCGCGGCGGAAATCCTCGAGGGAGACCACCGTGACCTTGCTGCGCAGGGTCCGCCCGTCCACCTCGCACTGGGCGTAGAACACGTTCGGCGGCAGCAGCCGGTTTGCCAGCGCCAGCCAGCCCAGGCCATAGGCGTCGCGGTAGCTGTCGACGATGAGGTAGAGGTCGACGAGGCCGTCGAAGAGGTCACCGCTGCGCAGGCAGGAGCCATAGAGCAGCACGGCGCGGACGGCGTCCCGGTGACCGTGGCGCAGCTGCTCGATGAGCGCCGCGAGGGCGGGCTCCGTGGCCGGCGACGGGCCGGCGACCTCTGGCCAGGCACTCACGGCCGCAGGAAAACGAGCGGAGGGCTCGCGGCCAGGCGGGCGTGGCGTTCCACGGTGAGCAGTTCACCATCGAGGTTGAGCTCGCCGCTGAGGGACAGCGCCACTTCCTGTGCGTTGTGGCTGTGGTAGTCCGCACCGGCCCGCGCCCGGCGCGACGGACGGCCGGCGATGATGGACAGGAAGGTCGGCAGGAAGCGCGTGGCGTGCTGCTCGATGAGCGTCAGGCGCAGGGGACCCGGGCCGCGGCCCCAGAAGGGGCGCATGCCGAAGGCGAGGCGGTCGAGCGTGGACACGGCGAGGATCAGGGTGTCTGTCTCGCCCGCGGCGCGCCCGTCGAGAGTGAGGTCGAGCCGGGTGGGCGCGGTGAAGGCCTCCTCCCCGCGCACGACACCCCAGGCGGTGCGCAGGGTGCCGAGGAAAAGGCTGAAATCGTCCCGCAGGCCGCGGGCGTGGATTTCCCGGTGCGCATACTCGGTGCCGTGGACGACCGCACCCGCGCCCAGGAACATGCCGTAGTGGGGCGTGGTCTCGTCGTCGACGGTGACGCGCATGAGGTGGCGCACCAGCCGCTCGGCGGGGCGGGCCGGGTTCTCGGTCCAGCGCCGGAAGCGGCCGACGGCGCGGCGGAGGCTGCCGCGGACCCCGACATCGCCGGCGTTCATGTTGGCGGTGCCGGCGGGAAGCAGCGTGACCAGCGGCGGGCGGACGAAGGCTCCCCGCTCCAGCAGCTGGCCGAGGATGGTCGAGGCGGTGCCGTCGCCTCCGTTGATCACCAGGAGGCCGACGCCGGCGGCCGCGAACTCCTCGAGCACGGCCGGCACGTCGCCGGGGCTCTGCGTCACCCGGTGGATGGCGCCGGGGCAGCGGTCCAGCTGCCGCCGCAAGCCGGGGAAATGGTCCCGGTTGTGGCCACTGGCGGGGTTGCTGATGATGCCGATCCCCGCGCACGCGCCCCTCACGGTGTGGCGGCGGCCGGCGCCGCCTTCGCCGGCGCCGGTCGCGAATGCGCTTCGACCAGGTTGAGCTCTGCGCCGCCGATGCGCGGCGCCTCGCCCCGGATGCGCAGCGGCAGGCCCGTGACCCGGTCGATGAGGAACACGATGTCGCCGGACAGTCCCATGAGCTCGAAGTCCTGCCCTTCGGGATTTCCGGCGAGGGGTTCGGCGCGCACGCGCAGCACGCGGGTGCCGCGGCGGCCCTCGACGCGGCCCTCGTCGAGGCGGAAGTCGGCCTCGATGGTCTCGCCGCTGCCCGGGCTGGCAACGAGCCGGTAGAAGTTCAGGTCCGTGTGAACCAGGTAGCCGCCGGCACGGCCGGGGTCGTCGAGGAACTCGGGCAGGAGCAGGAACAGCGCGTGGGGTGTGATGATGGTCCGGCCCTCGGCCGCAGCGGGCAGGTCGATGCGGGTCAGGCCGGAGGACACCCAGCCGCCGTCACCGGCGCCGAAAGCCGCCGGACCGTCGCCTGCGGTGCCGCCATTGGCGGGCTCCCGGCGCTCGCGCAGGATGCTGTCGGCGAGGTAGCGGTGGGTCTTGAGGCGCTGGTCCCGGCCGCGGCTGAGGCGCCAGCGGGCGAGGCTCGCACCATCGGCGGGGGCGAGGTCGACGACGATGGACTCGATGGAGCTGCCGACGGTGTTCTGGATCTCCAGGCGGACGAACGGGTCGTTCTCGCTCTCCGGGAAAAGCGGCGCCACGCCCTTCTTGAGGTTCACTTCGCCGCGCGCGGTCGCCCAGAAATTGCGCTGCTCGAACACGAGCTGCTGCCAGGGCGGCAGCTCGAACGCCGGCGCGGCCGGGGCCAGGGCGGCCGCCAGCAGGCAGAGCAGGGCCGGCAGGAGTCGGGGCATGCGCGGGGTCACCGTTGTCGACACGGCCGCCGAAATTACCACAGAGTGTCGCCGATCGCTGCCGGGGATCCTGCCCCGGAGCCCGGGGAGTGCAATAATGCCCGCATTTCTTCTTGTCGTTACTGGTTGCCGGTACAGGTTGCCGGTTCACGTTGCAGGCGCAGGGCGTAGGTGCAGGGCGTAGGTGCAGGAATGAATGTCAGGGTGAGACTCTGCCGGGCGGGCGACCTCGATCCGGCGCTGGCCCGCCGCTACTACGCCGTGCTCGATGCCGGCGATCGCGAGCGGGTGGACCGTTTGCGGCCGGGGCAGCGGGACCCGATGCTGCTGGCGCGGGCCCTGCTGCGCATCGAACTCGCCCGCGCCCTGGGCACAGCGCCGGGTGCGCTGCGCTTCGAGCGCGGCCCCGGCGGCAAGCCGTTCGTCGCCGGAGCGCCGCAGCTGTGCTTCAACCTGAGCCACTCGGGGGACTGGGCAGCCCTGGCCTGGCTGGTGCATCCGGCGCCGACACCGGCGGTCGGCCTCGGCGTCGACCTGGAGTGCGTCCGGCCGGTTCGCAACCTCGTGCGGCTGGCGACGCGCTGTTTCGGGGAGGCCGAGGGCGCGCTGGTGGCGGCCCTGCCGGCCCCCGCGGCGCTGGCGCGCTTCCGCGCTCGCTGGACCCTGGCCGAGGCCTCGGTCAAGGCGCGCGGTGGCAGCCTGGCGCGGGTGCTGGGAACGCCAGAGCTCCCGCAGCTGCCGTCCGATGCGCGTAGCGGCGGGCGGTCGCCGGCAGAAGGGCGGGCTCCGGCGAGCTGGCAGCTGCTGCTGCCCGCGCCGGAACTCACCCTGGCGCTGTGGCTCGAGGGCTCGGCGGTTTTCCGCAGCCACCTGTCGCGGGGTCTGCCGCTGCGGCACTGGTTTCCGGTGGCGGCCTGAGCCCGGGGAGAGCCCGCTCAGACGTTGAAGCGGAAGTGGATGATGTCCCCGTCCTGGACGACGTAGTCCTTGCCTTCCAGGCGCCAGCGCCCCGCGTCGCGCGCGCCCTGCTCGCCGCCGTGGTTGATGAAATCGTCGTAGCTGACGACCTCGGCGCGGATGAAGCCCTTCTGGAAATCCGTGTGGATGACGCCGGCGGCCTCCGGAGCGGTGGCGCCGATTCGCACGGTCCAGGCACGCACTTCCTTTTCACCGGCCGTGAAGAAGGTGTGCAGGTCCAGCAGCCGGTAGCCGGCGCGGATCACGCGGTTGAGGCCCGGCTCCTCCATGCCCAGCTCGGCGAGGAACTCGTCCCGCTCGGCATCGTCCAGCTCGACGATCTCGGATTCCAGCTTGTTGCAGATGGCGACGACCTGGGCGTTCTCGGCGGCGGCAATGGCTTCCACCGTGGCCAGGTGCGGGTTGTCGGTGAAGCCGTCCTCGTCGACGTTGGCGATATACAGGGTGGGTTTGGCCGTCAGCAGGAACAGTGGGCGCAGCAGCGCCTCTTCCGTCCGGTCGAGATCGAGGGCGCGTACGGGTTTCGCCTCGTTGAGCTGCGGCAGAAGCCGGTTCTCGAGGAAGGCCTTCAGGGCCACGGCGTCCTTGTCGCCGCTCTTGGCGGTGCGTGTCACCTTCTGCAACTGCTTCTCACAGCTTTCGAGGTCCGCGAGGGCCAGCTCCGTGTTGATCACCTCGATGTCCGCCGCCGGATCCACCGCATTGGCGACGTGGATGACGTTGTCATTGTCGAAGCAGCGCACCACGTGGGCGATGGCGTCGGTCTCGCGGATGTTGGCGAGGAACTGGTTGCCAAGGCCCTCGCCCCGGGATGCGCCGGCGACCAGGCCGGCGATATCGACGAACTCCATGGTTGTCGGCACTTCCCGCTGCGGCTTGACGATGGCCGCGATGCGCGCCTGGCGTGGGTCGGGCACGGGCACGACGCCGGCGTTCGGCTCGATGGTGCAGAACGGGAAGTTCTCGGCATCGATGCCGGCCCGGGTGAGGGCGTTGAAAAGCGTCGATTTGCCGACGTTCGGTAGACCGACGATACCGCATTTGAAGCCCATGCTCTGTGCCTCCGCTGCCCCGCTGTTCAGGGGGCCGTGAAACTGTGCAGCTGCGTCTGCGCCTTCACCAGGTCGCCGGCGAGGAGCAGGGGCAGTGCGTCCAGGGCGGCATCAATGGCCGCCTCCGTTCGTGCCGCCTCGGCGGCCGGTGCCCGGCCGAGCACATAGCCGCTGACCGCGGCAGCGCTGCCCGGGTGGCCGATACCGATGCGCAGCCGATAGAAATCGCTGTCGTTGCCCAGCGCGGGAATAATGTCGCGCAGGCCGTTGTGGCCGCCGTGGCCGCCCCCGCGCTTGAAGCGGGCGCAGCCGGCGGGGATGTCGAGCTCGTCGTGGGCGATGAGGATGTCCGCCGGCGGGATCTTGTAAAACGTGGCCAGCGCCGCCACGGCCTTGCCGCTGCGGTTCATCCAGGTCGTCGGGATGAGCAGGCGCAGGTCGTGCCCGGCCACGGCGGCCCGGCCCGTCTCGCCGAAGAACTTGCTCTCCCCCGCCAGCGTTGCCCCGTGGCGGCGCGCCAGGGCCGTAACAAAATCGGCCCCGGCATTGTGCCGGGTGCCGCGATAGGCGTCTCCCGGGTTGCCGAGGCCGACGATGAGGCGGATGCTGCTGTCCACGGCGACGTTCCGCTGTGACGGTGCCGCGCGGGGATCAGTCCTCGCCGGCTTCTTCCTCGCCTTCGTCCTGCGCGGACGGTACATCGTCCGCGGCCGGCGCTTCGGCCGCTTCCTCGGCTTCTTCCTCGTCGGACTTCAGGCCGCGCGGTGCGATGACCGTGGCGATGGCTTCGTCGTGCTCCTCGCCGTAGGACAGGGCCACGGACTCCACGCCCGCGGGAAGGGCGACGTCGGAGAGGTGAATGCTGTCACCGAGGCCGACGTCCGCCATGTCCACCTCGATGTACTCGGGGATCGCGGAGGGCAGGCAGAGCACCTCGATTTCGAGGGCCTGGTGCTCGATGATGCCGCCCTCGAGCTTGACACCGCGGCAGCTCTCCTCGTTCACGAAGTGAATGGGGATGTTCACCTTCAGGGCAACCTTCTCGTCGATGCGCAGGAAGTCCGCGTGCAGGACACGGTCCTTCGCCGGATGACGCTGCAGGTCCTTGAGGATGGCCTTCTGCACGTCGTCGCCGATCTTCACGGCGATGACCTGGGAGAAGAACGCTTCGTTCTCCAGGCACTTCTCGATGTCCTTGCGCACGATGGACAGGGGCTGGGGATCCCTGTCGGCCCCGTAGATGATGGCCGGGATCATGTCCGCGTTACGACGCAGGCGGCGGCTCGCACCTTTCCCCAGGTCGTCGCGGGCGATCGCGGCGATTTCCAGTTGTTCAGACATTGTGTTGACTCCTGTTGGTCAAACTTTCTCGTCGTAAAAACGACGTCATGAGGCGCGGCACGGCTTGCGACCAGCCGTACCGCGCCTTTCCTTTGCGCTGCTGTCGAGCGGCCCGGGGGGCGTCCCCGGCGCGGCTCAGGAGAACAGCGCGCTGATCGATTCCTCGTTGGACACGCGGCGGATGGACTCCGCCAGCAGGTCCGAGATCGTCAGCTGGCGGATCTTGTCGATAGCGCGCGCTTCCTCACTCAGGGGAATCGTGTCGGTCACCACGAGCTCGTCGAGCTCGGAAGACCGGATGTTGTCCAGGGCCCGGCCGGAGAGCACCGCGTGGGTGCAGTAGGCGACCACCTTGGTGGCGCCGCGCTCCTTGAGGGCATCGGCGGCGTTGCAGAGCGTGCCGGCCGTGTCGACCATGTCGTCGACGAGAATACAGGTGCGCCCGTCGACGCTGCCGATCAGGTTCATGACCTGCGCCTCGCCCGGGCGGGGCCGGCGCTTGTCGATGATCGCCAGTTCGGCATCGTCGAGCTGCTTGGCGATGGCGCGGGCCCGCACCACGCCGCCGATGTCCGGCGACACCACCACGAGGTCCCGGTAGGCGCAGGCGACGATGTCGTCGTTCAGCACCGGCGACCCGTACACGTTGTCCACCGGGCAGGCGAAGAAGCCCTGGATCTGCTCGGCGTGCAGGTCCACGGTCAGCACCCGGTCGACGCCGACGCCGACCATCATGTCCGCCACCACCTTCGCGGAAATCGGCACCCGCGAGGAGCGCACCCGGCGGTCCTGGCGGGCGTAGCCGAAGTAGGGCACCACCGCCGTGATACGCGCCGCCGATGCGCGGCGCAGGCCGTCGATCATCAGCAGCAGTTCCATGAGATTGTCGTTCGTCGGGGCGCAGGTGGACTGCAGGACGAACACGTCCTTGCCGCGGACGTTCTCGTTCAGCTCGACGGCAATCTCCCCGTCACTGAAGCGGCCGACATCGGCCTTGCCGAGGGAGAGATACAGGCGACTCGCCACCCGGCGCGCCAGCTCGGGATTGGCATTGCCTGTGAACACCATCATTTTCGAAGACACGGCGAGTTCCCCAGGAGCACGTGATCGGATTTCGGGAAGATGGCTGGGGTGGCAGGATTCGAACCTGCGAATGCCGGGATCAAAACCCGGTGCCTTGCCACTTGGCGACACCCCAGGAGCTGGTCAGGTCTTTGCCTCTTGTTCCAGGGCAGGGGAACGGTTGACGCCGGCTGCCACGATGGCACGCCAGGGTGCCGGGACCTCCGCCGCGATGGCCCACGCTGATGCTTCTTCAGTACAGCGGCAAAACACGCATGCACCGGTGCCGGTCAGCCTTGCTTCCCCGAATTTCCCCAGCCAGATCAATGCCTTGTCGACCTCCGGGTAGAGGTCGCGCACCACCGGCTCGCAGTCGTTCCGGGAACCCCCCGCGAAAAAGGCGGCTATTGTGATTGGCGGGCTGTCACGTGTCAATTCCCGCCGGGAAAATATTTGCCGCGTATCGACGTGCACACCCGGATGAACGATCACGAACCAGGCCGGCGGCAGGGCGAGGGGTTCGAGCTCCTCGCCGATGCCTTCGGCCCAGGCGCTGCGGCCGCGGACGAACACGGGCACGTCGGCGCCCAGGGCGGTGCCGACGGCCGCGAGCCGGTCCAGGTCGACGTCGAGGTTCCAGAGACGCTTGAGACCCAGCAGCGTACTGGCGGCATCGGAGCTGCCGCCGCCGAGGCCGCCGCCGGTGGGTATCTGCTTGTCGAGGGTGATGTGCGCGCCTGCCTCTGGCGGCGTGCCCGGCAGTGCTTTCAGGGCCCGCGCCGCGCGTACCGCGAGATTCTCGTCGCTGGCGATGCCGAGGTCCGGTCCGGCCAGGGTGATAAGGCCGTCGTCCCGGGCCTCGAGCGTGACCGTGTCGCCCCAGGCCAGCAGCTGGAAGACCGTCTGCAGCGTGTGGTAGCCGTCGTCACGGCGGCCCGTCACGTGCAGGAAAAGGTTGAGCTTGGCCGGTGCCGCCAGGGTGAGCGCGCGGCCGCTCATTCGGCCGCTCATTCGGCGGCTCCCGGCTGCCACTGCGCCGCGGCGAGGCGCAGCTCCAGCGCGCCGGCCGGGTAGCGGAGGGTCAGCGCCTGCGGCAGGAGGAGGCCGTCCACGCGGCCGAAGCGCCCGTAGGTCACCGTCCAGCCCCCCTGCTCGAGGCGCTCCGGGAGGCCGCTTTCCCAGGTGATCCTCGATCGCGGGCCGGCGGGATCCGGCAGGCCGCGGAGCCACCAGGCGAGCGCGTCGACGGGAACGGGCCAGCCGGTAGCGGCGGCGAGGGCGGCGGGATCGTCGGCCGGGAGCGTGCGCCGGCTGTCGCCATCGCGGATCTCGAGAAGGGCGCCGCGGCGCTGTATCGCCACGGCCCCGGCGCCGAAGGGGCCGGCCAGGGTGAGATCCGTGTTCTCGCCGCGCTGCTCCCAGGACAGGCGCGCCGTCTCCGCGCCCGCAGGCCAGCGCAGGGCGACCTTGGCCTGGAGGCGGAAGCGCTCGAGCTGCTCGAGCTGTGGCCGCTGCGCCGCCCAGGCGCCGGGCGGCGGACGCAGCTCGCGCCCCGCGCAGGCGGCAAGGCAGAGGCAGAGCGCGACCGTGGCGGTGCGTGCGAGCACGGGGTCAGGGCAGGTCGTCGACGCCGAGGCGTTCGAGGGTTTCGCGCAGTACCGGGTGCTCCGGGGCCTCGTCGAGGGCTCCCTGCCAGATCCGGCGGGCGCCCTCCCGGTCGCCGGAGGTCCAGAGCACCTCGCCGAGGTGTGCGGCCACTTCCGGGTCCGGGAACGCGGCGAAGGCGCGGGTCAGGTAATCCAGGGCCTGCTCGTATTCGCCCTGGTGGTAGAGCACCCAGCCCATGCTGTCGAGGATGGCCGGCTCCCCGGGTTGCAGCGCGAGGGCACGGGCGATGAGGGCGCGCGCTTCCTCGTAGCGGTCGGTGCGGTTGGCAAGGGTGTAGCCGAGGGCATTGAGCGCCGTGGCATTGTCCGGCTCCCGCTCGAGGATGGCGCGCAGGTCACGCTCCGCCGCGGCGATGTCGCCGCTGCGCTCGTGCGCCACGGAGCGGCTGTAGAGGAGCGACGTGGAGCCCGGGTGGGCGTCGAGCCCCTCGTCCAGGACCTCGAGTACCGTGTCCGCGCGCCCGGCGGCATTGAGGAGGTTTGCCTGGAGCGCGTAAAGCTGTTCGCTGCGGGGTGGGTAGCTCTGGCGCAGCGTGGCGAAGTGGCCGAGGAAGCGCGGCAGCTCCCCGGCGCGCAGCAGCAGTTCGCCGATACGCGCGTTGGCTGCGATGAACTCGGGACCGTCGCCGACCTGCATGTAGTGCTGGATGGCGGTGGCCAGTTCCCCTTCCTCCTCGGCCATGCGGCCAAGCGCGAAGTAGACGTCGTCCGGCCGCTGGCCGAGGGCGAGGACCTGCCGCAGGTAGGCCTTGGCGGCGACGCGGTCCTCGAGTTCCTCGTTGATCAGCGCGAGCGAGTAGAGGATGTCGCCGTCGCGCGGGTTGTTTACCGAGAGAATCTCGAACTGTTGCCGCGCCGCCGTCATGTCGTCCCGCGCCAGCAGCCGGGCGTACTGCAGGCGCAGCCGGTCATTGTCCGGTTCGGCGGCGAGGGCCGCCTCGATGCGCGCCAGCGGCCTGCGCTCGCCGGCGTCCATGCGCAGCCGCGCTTCGAGGAGCAGCGCCTGGTGCTGCTGCGGCTCGAGGGCAAACACCTCCTCGAGCCGCGCCCGGGCGCGGGCGGGGTCGTCCCGCTCGGCGGCGACCAGCGCCGCCGCGAGGTGCAGCGGTACGCTGTCTTCGAACTCCGGCAGCAGGGCGGTGACGGCCTCGTCCAGCGCGGCCTGCTCAGCGGGCGGCAGTTCGTCGAAACGATTGAGCAGCGCGGGAAACCGTGCATCGCCCTCCAGCCGGGCGACAGCCGCGAGCTGCGTGAGCGCCTCCGGCGTGCGCCCCCGGCGGATCAGCAGCGTGGCCAGCGTATCCCGGGCCTCGCTCGAGGCGGGTTCGAGCTCCGCCCAGAGCTCGGCGGCCTCGAGGGCCGCGTCCTCGCGCTGCAGGTACTGCGCGAGGCGCGTGGCGTGGGCACTGACCGCCGCATCCCGCAGCAGGGGGGCCTGCTCCAGGTAGATCTCGAGGGCGCGTGGGTAATCCTGCTGCCGCAGGGCGAACTCGGCGGCGAGGAGCGGGTAGATGCTCTCCGCCGGGATGGGCCGTTCGGGCACCGGCGGCGGGGCAGGCGCCGGCGCGGCGTTGCCGGCCGTCGCGCTGTCCGCCGCCGGTGCCTCCGGACGGGTGGCCACGGTGCTGGAGCAGCCCCCCAGCAGCGACAGGAGGAGGGCGAGGGCGGTGAGGCGCATCGGCATGAATATAGAGCAAGATCAATGTTTGCGGGCGCGCAATGATGACACACTCCCCCCCTGAAACCCACAGAGGGCGTGTCGCGCTGCGTCGTTGGCGCCATCTTGGTAGAATGGGGTCCGGCAGGTGCACCCGGGTGGTGCATCTGTCAGTGCGAAACGACAGGGAACGCTGGCTCATGAACCTCATCGCTCTGGGAATCAACCACAACTCGGCGAGCGTCGAGGTGCGCGAGCGCGTGGCTTTCGCGCCGGAACAGGTCGGCGACGCCCTCGGCGAACTGTGCGCTGCACTGGAGTTCGAGGAAGCGGTCATTCTCTCCACCTGCAACCGCACCGAACTCTACGCCATGGTGCCGGCCGGCGACTGCCCTGTGATGAAGGCCGGCGCCGTGATCGACTGGCTGGCCGGCTATCATCACCTGCCCCCCGAGGATCTGCGCGAGGCGGCCTACCACCACGTTGCCGAGCGCGCGCTGCAGCATCTCGTACAGGTGGCGGCGGGCCTCGACTCCATGGTGCTCGGCGAGCCGCAGATCTTTGGCCAGCTCAAGTCCGCCTATGCCGTCGCCAGCGAGGCCGGTACCGTGGCCGGTGAGTTCGGCCGGCTTTTCCCGCGGGTCTTCTCCATTGCCAAGAAGGTGCGCACGGACACGGCTATCGGCGAGAACCCGGTATCCGTGGCCTACGCCGCCGTCGACCTCGCCGGACACATCTTCGCGGACCTCTCGGACTGCAACGCGCTGCTCGTCGGTGCCGGAGAGACCATCGAGCTGGTCACGCGGCACCTCATCGAGGCCGGCGTGAACAACATCGTCATCGCCAACCGCACGCTGGACCGGGCGCGGGAACTGGCGCGCAAGTTCGGCGCCGACGCCATCCTCCTGTCGGACATCCCGGCGCAGCTGCCGAAGGCCGATATCGTCATCTCGTCGACCGCCAGCCAGCTGCCGATCCTCGGCAAGGGCGCGGTCGAGGGCGCGATCCGGGCGCGCAAGCATCGGCCCATGCTGATGGTCGATATCGCCGTGCCGCGGGACATTGAGCCGCAGGTCGGCGACCTGCGCGATATCTATCTCTACACCGTCGATGACCTGCGGCAGATCGTCGACGAGAACCTGCGCAGCCGCCAGGACGAGGCCCGCAAGGCGGACGGCATCATCATGGAGGGCGTGCGCGCTTTCTACGAGGAGCGCCGCTCCCTCGCTGCCGTCGACCTGGTGAAGGAGTACCGCAAGGCCGCCGAGCAGACCCGGCAGCAGGAGCTGGACCGGGCCCTCGCCGCCCTCGAGCGCGGCGACGACGCGCCGGCGGTGCTCGCCCAGCTCGCGCGCGGGCTCACCAACAAGCTTATCCACGCGCCCACCGCCGGCCTCAAGCAGGCCAGCGCCGATGGGCGCGAGGACGTGCTCGCCCACGCCCGCAAGCTCCTCGGCCTGCGCGGTAACGAAGTCCTGGAGGACGCGCCGCGGCCGGCCGCCTCTGTCACTCCCATCGGCAAGGCGGCGGAATCGCGCGGACTCAAGCGGCAGTGAAACCCTCACTGCTGGCCAAGCTCGACGCGCTCACCGAGCGCCACGAGGAGGTCGCCGCACTGCTCGGTGACCCGGAAACCATCGCCGACCAGGACCGCTTCCGCACCCTGTCCCGCGAGTACGCCGAGCTCGAGGACGTCGTCAGGAGCTACGCCGCGTTCCGCAGCGCCACCGCGGATCGCGATGAGGCGCAGGCCATGCTCGACGACAGCGACCCGGAGATGCGCGCCCTCGCGGAGGAGGAAGCCGCCGACGCCGACGACCGCCTCGAGACCCTGGAGCGCGAACTGCAGGTGCTGCTGCTGCCGCGGGACCCGCGCGACGGCCGCAACGTGTTCCTGGAAATCCGCGCCGGCACCGGCGGCGACGAGGCGGCGATTTTCGCCGGCGACCTGTTCCGCATGTACAGCCGCTACGCCGAGCGCCGCGGCTGGCGCGTCGAGGTGCTTTCAGAGCGCCCGGGCGAGCACGGTGGCTACAAGGAGCTGATCAGCCGCGTAGAGGGCAGTGACGTGTACGCCTACCTCAAGTTCGAGTCCGGCGCACACCGGGTCCAGCGGGTGCCGGAGACGGAGTCCCAGGGCCGCATTCATACTTCCGCCTGCACCGTGGCCATCCTTCCGGACGCGGACGAGCTCGGTGAAGTCACCGTGAACAAGGCCGACCTGCGCATCGATACCTTCCGCGCCTCCGGCGCCGGTGGCCAGCACGTGAACAAGACGGACTCGGCGGTGCGGCTGACGCACCTGCCCACGGGGATCGTGGTCGAGTGCCAGGACGAGCGCTCGCAGCACAAGAACCGCGCCCGGGCCCTGTCGCTGCTGGAGGCGAAGCTGGCCAACGCGCAGGCCGACCAGCAGGCGGCCGAGCAGGCCGAGGCGCGGCGCAACCTCGTCGGCAGCGGTGACCGCTCGGACCGCATCCGCACCTACAACTTTCCCCAGGGCCGGCTCACGGACCACCGCATCAACCTCACCCTCTATCGCCTCGACGAAGTCATGGCCGGGGATCTCGATGCGGTCATCGGACCCCTGCGCCAGGAGCACCAGGCGGACCAGCTCGCCGCCCTTGCGGGGTCGTGAGCACCACGGTGCAGGCGCTCCTCGCCGAGGCCGCTGCCGGCGGCAGCCGCGATGCTTACAGCGGCGATCACGACGAGGCGCGCCGCGATGCCGAGGTACTTCTCGGCCACTGCCTCGGCCGCCCCCGAAGCTGGCTCTTCACCTGGCCCGAGGCGGAAGTGCCGGCGGAGCCGGCGGCGCGCTACCGCAAACTCCTAGCCCGCCGCCGCGCCGGCCAGCCCGTGGCCTACCTGGTTGGCGAGCGCGATTTCTGGACCCTCACGCTTCGCGTCACCGGCGCGACGCTGGTGCCCCGGCCTGATACGGAGACGCTCGTCAGCTGGGCGCTGGAACTGCCGCTGCCAGACGATGCGCGGGTCCTCGACGCCGGCACGGGCAGCGGCGCCATCGCCCTCGCCCTGGCGACGGAGCGTCCGCGCTGGCGCGTCACCGCCGTGGACCGGGACCCGGCGGCCCTCGCCGTGGCCGCCGGCAACGCGGACCGCCTCGGCCTCGGCCGGGTGCGCTTTTTCGAGTCGGACTGGTTTGCCGCCCTCGCGGGCGAGCGTTTCGACCTCGTCGTCGCCAATCCGCCGTACCTGGCCGCCGATGACCCGCACCTTGCCGGACCGGCGCTGGCCCACGAGCCGGTGCAGGCGCTCGTCGCCGGTCCCACCGGCCTCGAGGACCTGGCTGCCCTGGTCGCGGCGGCACCGGGACAGCTGGTCCCCGGCGGCTGGCTGCTTCTGGAGCACGGCTGCGACCAGGGCGCGGCCGTGCGCGGGCTGCTTGCCGGTGCGGGTTTCGACGCCGTCGCCACGCGCCGGGACCTCGCCGGCCTCGAGCGCGCGAGCGGGGGCAGGCTGCCATGCTGAGTGACGACGACCTCGAACGCTACAGCCGCCAGCTGCTGCTCCCGGCATTCGATATCGCCGGCCAGGAAGCGCTGGGCCGCGCCCGCGTCCTCGTGCTGGGCCTCGGCGGCCTCGGCTCACCGGCGGCCCTCTACCTCGCCGCGGCCGGGGTCGGCAGCCTCGTACTCGTGGACGGCGACGCCGTGGAGACCAGCAACCTGCAGCGCCAGCCCGCCCACGGCGAGGCGGACCTCGGCCGCAACAAGGCGCGCTCGGCGGCCGACGCGGTGGCCGCGCTGAATGCCGGCACCCGGGTCGAGGTGGTCGCCGAGCGCGCCGACGAGGCGGGGCTCCGGCGCCTGGCCACCCGCGTGGACCTCGCGCTGGACGGCAGCGACAACTACCCGGCGCGCTTCGCCCTCAACCGCGCCTGCATCGCCGCCGGCATCCCCCTGGTCTCCGCCGCCGCGGTACGCACGGAGGGGCAGCTCGCCACCTTCCACCCCGCCACCGGCGGCCCCTGCTATCGCTGCCTGGTCCCGGAAGAGGGCGCCACGGGCGCCCTGTCCTGCAGCGAAAGCGGCGTGCTCGGCCCGGTCGTCGGCGCCCTCGGCAGCCTCGCTGCCCTCGAGGCCATCAAGGTGCTGACCGGCTACGGCGGCGACCTGCGCGGCTCGGTGCTGACCCTGGACCTGTTTGACTACCAGGTCCGGCGCCTGGCGCTGGCACCGCGGCCTGGTTGTGCGGACTGCGGTTGCTAGAGCCCAGGTTTGTCTCGACTTCCCGGTGCGGATGCCGGAGGGGGGCCCCACCCCCCCCCCCACCAACACCCTTTGGGGGTATCCCCCCACAAACAACCCCCCCCCCCCCACCCCCA
>NZ_JBTOLW010000041.1:0-21355 GCF_054552115.1 Pseudohaliea sp.
CCCCCCCCCCCCCCCCCCCCCCCCCCCCCCCCCCCCCCCCCCCCCCCCCCCCCCCCCCCCCCCCCCCCCCCCCCCCGCCCCTGGCGCCTCAGCATCTGAAGTACGCGAGGCGCGAGGGGTGAGCGCGGGATACTTCTCTCACAAAGCGTGTATCGGGGAGCGACTGGGGGCATGCTTCAGCCGCCGCCCCGGGAAACTGCGGGGAACCAAGTTCGGCAACCGGCCGACGGGGCAAGGCTGGACGTTCCCTCCCGCCGCCGGTAGGAGGCACTACGATGAACGTTGCTTTGCGCTGAAGAACAGCGCGTACAGCGTCGGCACCACGAAGAGCGTGAGCAGCGACGCGAAGCCCAGCCCCGCCATGATCGTCACCGCCATGTTCACGAAGAACACGTCGCCGAGCAGCGGGATCAGACCCAGGATCGTCGTCGCCGCGGCAAGGATCACCGGACGGAGGCGGCTCACCCCCGCATCGAGGATGCCCTCCTCCAGTGCCTTGCCCTCCGCCAGCTGCGCATCCATCTCCTCGATGAGCACGATGGCGTTCTTGATCAACAGGCCGATGAGAGACAGGCCGCCGAGCAGCGACATGAAGTCGAAGGCGCCGTCGGCGGCCAGCAGCCCCGCGGTGATCCCGACGATGGCGAGGGGCACGGTGAGCCAGATGATCAGCGGCTGGCGAAGCTTGCCGAACAACAGCACGGTGGTCAGCACCATGAGGAGCACACCGGCGGGGAATACGCTGAACAGGCCGCCCTGGGCATTGCTCGCGTCCTCGAACTCCCCGCCCCAGCTCAGGCTGTAGCCCGGCGGCAGTTGTAGGGCCTCGACCTGCGGACGCAGCCGCGCGAACAGCGGGGCCGTCAGTTCACCGACCGGGTTGCAGGAGGCGATGATGGTCTGTTGCCGGTCCCGGCTGCGGATGACGGCGTTTTCCCACCGGGTCTCGAAGCTGCTGACCACCTGCGTGATGGGGATGGACCGGCCGAGCGCCGGGCTCCAGACCTGCAGGTCACGGAGGCTGGCAATATCATCACGGTCACTGGCGGCCGCCCGGAGGTAGATCGGGAGAACCCGGTTACCGTCGCGGAAGGTGCCGGCGGCCGCCCCGTCATGGCCGTACTTGAGCGCCTTGCCCAGGTCCTCGCGGCTGATGCCGAGCCGTCGCGCCACCTGCTCGTTGAACACGGGGCGCAGGACCTTCACGGGCGAGCGCCAGTCGTCGCGCACATCGCGGGCGCCCGGATCCGCGCGCATAAGCTGCTTGGCCTGCTCGGCGAGGCGTCGCAGCTCCACCGGGTCAGGCCCGGAGAAGCGCGCCTCGATTTTCGCATCGCGCCCGGGGCCCATGCGCAGCGGCTTGACCAGCGGGTCGAGCCAGGGCATCTCGCGGGCGAGCATCGCCTCGAGGCGGGCGCGCAGCGGCGCGATCTGTGCGAGCGTCTCCGTGCGCACAATGACCTGCGCGTAGACCGGGGACGGCTCCTTGGCGTCATAGACGAGGGTGAACCGCTGGTGGGGCCCGCCGATGACCGCCGCTGCCTGCGTCACCCCGGGTTGCTCCGCGAGCCAGGCACTCACGGCCCGGGCGTCATCGCGGGTCCTGCGGATGTCCGTGCCCTCCGGCTCCCAGAGATCGACGAAGAACAGCGGTGTGCTCGAGGCCGGGAAGAAGCCCGCCTTGACCTGGCCGAAGCCGACCACGGCGGCCGCGAAGAGCAAAAGCACCCCGCCCACGGTGAGCCAGCGGTGGCGCAGCGCCTGCGCCAGCAGACGGCGGTAGCCGCGGAACAGCCGTCCGTCGTAGGCGCCCTCCGCTGCCGGCGGCGCCTCCTTCATGAGCAGCGCGAAGAGCAGCGGCGTGGAGCTGACCGCCGTCACCCAGGACAGGGCGAGGGAGATGAGGATGACCCAGAACAGCGAGCCGGCGAATTCCCCGGTGTTGTCCGTCGACAGGGCGATGGGCGAGAACGCGAGGATGCCGATCGCCGTACCGCCGAGCAGCGGCACCATGGTCTTGCCCACCGCCTCGCCCGCCGCGCTGCGCGCACTGGCACCCGCCTGCATGCGCACCTGCATGCCCTCGGCGACGACGATGGCGTTGTCCACGAGCATGCCCAGCGCAATGACCAGCGCGCCGAGGGAGATCCGCTGCAGCTCGATGCCGTAGAGGTGCATGAACAGCAGCGTCCCTGCCACGGTGACGAGCAGCACCGCGCCGATGATGACGCCAACGCGCAGGCCCATGAACAGCAGCAGCACGACGATCACGATAGCGATGGCCTGGGCGACGCTGATGATGAAACCGGCGACCGAGTTCTCGACCTCCGTAGGCTGGCTGTAGACCGCCTCCAGGTGCATACCCACCGGGATGCTCGAGCGCAGTTCCTCGAAACGCGCCCTGAGGGCGCGCCCGACCTCCACCACATTCTCACCGGCGGCCATGGAGATACCGAGACTGAGCCCCGGCTCGCCGTTCAGGTAATAGAGCTTGCCGGGGACTTCCCGATAGGCGCGGGTGATCTCCGCAACGTCGCGCAGCCGCACCAGGCGCCCCCCGTCGGAGCCGATCAGCGTACCCCCCATGGCCTGCACCGAGCTGTAGGTGCCGGTGGGGCTCAGGCGCAGGTATTCGTCACCGAGGGGCATGTTGCCGGCATCCACGACGCTGTTCTGGGAGCCGAGCACGGCGGCGATCTGGTCGGGAGCGATGCCGAGTTCGCCGAGCCGCGCCCGGCTGATATCCACGTAGACGACTTCCTCCTGCACCCCGTCGATGGACACCTTGCGCACCCCCGGGACCAGGACCAGTTCGCGCTTGAGGGCGTCGGCGGTGTCATAGAGGTCGCGCCAGCTGTAGCCCTTCCCCGTCAGCATGAGGTAGACGCCGTAGACATCACCGAAATCGTCGATGACCCTGGGCTCGCCTGCGCCCGGCGGCAGATCCCGGCGCACGTCGCTCACCTTTCGCCGCAGCTCGTCAAAGATGTCCGGCATCTCCGCGGCGCTGTAGCTGTCCTTGAACTCGATAGTGATATCCGAGAGCCCGGGCCTCGAGACGGACATCTTGATGCGCTTCAGCTGCGGCAGGCGCTGCAGCGCGTCCTCCAGGTGGTAGGTCAGCTCCTCCTGCACCTCGCGCGCCGTGGCACCGGGGTAGGGGGTGAGGATCTTGGCCATCTTGATCGTAAAGGCCGGGTCCTCCAGCTTGCCCATGTTGACGAAGCCCCAGTAACCCCCGCCGAGGAGTACGAGCACCAGCAGCCAGGCGCTGACGCGATTGTCGACAGACCAGGTCCCTATATTGGTCAACGCGCGTTCCTCAACGGTCTCCGGGCCGGGGCTCGGCCTGTTCCAGCTGCGGCAGCGGGCGTACACGCATGCCCTCGGAAAGATAGGGCGCGCCGACGGCAACAACCTCCTCACCGCCCTCCAGTCCCGACAACACCTGGATGCGGTCCTCCGCGAGGCGACCGGTCTCCACGGGCCGGGCGCTCACGGTGCCGGACTGGCTGTCATAGACCCAGACCTGCGCGGCGAGGGCCCCATCGGCCTGCACCGCCGCCGCCGGCAGCCAGAACACGTTGTCGCCCGAGAGGAGCGGTGAAAAATCGACCGATACTTCTGCGGTCATGCCCGGCAGCACGGTAAAGGCCGCGGGTGGCGGCATGCTGAAGGTCACGCGGTAGGTCTGGGTCGACGCATCGGCCCGGGTGGCTACCTCGCGCAGCGTCAGCGGCAGCCGAAGCTCGGGGTGGTCATTGAACGTCGCCCAGGCACGCACCCGGGCGGCCTCCGAGGTGGCGACATCCTCCTCCAGCGCCACGGCATCGCCGCGCCGGAACTGGCGGATGATCGTCTCCGGCAGGTCGATGACCACGTCGAGTTGCTGGTCGCCCTGCAGGTAGAACACCGGCTGCCGCGCCTGTACCTCCTCGAAGTTCTCCACCAGACGCTGCGCGATGCGGCCCGTAAACGGGGCCCGGAGTTCCGTGTAGGCGAGGTTGTTCCGGGCCTGCTCCAGGGCGGCCTCGGCGCTGCGGAACTGCGCTTCCATGCGGTCGTAATCGAGGCGCGAGATGCTGCCGCTCTCGACCAGCTCGCTGGCGCGGCGGTAATTGCGCTCGGCGTTGTCGAAGGTCGCCTGCCGGTCGGCCAGCGCCGTCTCGAAGTCCGTGGGGTCCAGGCGGGCGATGACACTGCCGTCCTCGACCCGGTCGCCCTCCCGCACCAGGATCTCCCGCAGCTGCCCCCCCACGCGGAAAGAGAGCTCTGCCTGCTGCGTCGCGTCCACCCGCCCGGGGAAGCGGCGCAGTTCGCTGCTCGCGCTGTCTCCGACGACGACCGTGCGCACGGGCCGCGCGGCAGGTTCTGCGGGCGCGCCGTCGCCGCGCTGACCACAGGCGCCGAGCGCCAGTGCGCTGCACAACAGGGCCGTCAGCAGGCGAAGGCTGGAAAGCATGGGGAAACTCCTCGGACCGTGAGCGAGTACAGTATAGCGGCAGCGGGAACTAGGGAAGGCACAGGGCACTCAGGGGAGAGGCCGCAGGCGCCCGAGGGCCGTGAAGTAGAGTGCACGGCGCACCGGGCCGCCGACCACGGCGGCGAGCGCGTCCCGGTAGCGTGCCAGCTGGGGGGCATGGACCTCGGCCTCCCGGGCCTCAAAGGCTTCCCGGGACTCGCCGGGCAGGGGGCGGCTCGTCTTGTAGTCGATGATCCAGTACTCACCGGTTGCGGAGTCGCGAAAGTACCGGTCGAGCACCAGCTGCTGCGGCTCGCCGGCGCCGTCGAGGGCCGTGAGCGACCACTCGGTCGCGCCCTCGGGATGCCCAGAGAGCGCCCAGCGGCCATCGGTGTCGGCGAGGGTGCGATCGACATGCGCGATGACCTCGCTGAGGGCCTCTGCCTCACCGGCCCGGGGCAGGCCCGCCTGCGCGAGCGACAGCCTGGCCAGCTGCCGCTCGGCCTCACCACTGCGCTCCGGCAGGGGGTCGCTGCCGGCGAGGCCTTCGAGGACGCGGTGCACGGCGGTACCGATGCAGCGCTCACGCAGGCCGGTGGGCCCCTGCGGATCCTCCACAGCCGGCGCTTCCGACAGCGGCGCCTCGGGCGCCGCGGCCGGCGTGGCGAGACGCTGCAGGGGCGGCGGACCCTCGCCCGCCGGCGCGGGGGCGGGCTCGACGACATGATCCACGGCGTCATCCAGCAGCCGGGGCCAGAGCGCAGCTGCCAGCGTCCCCGCGCCGGGCGCGCGGTAACTCTCCCGCCTGTCGTCCCAGCCCGGTCTTGCGCAGAGCACGAGTTCACGCACGGCCCGGGTCGCGCCGACGTACAGCAACCGCGTGGCCTCAAGGTTGCGCTTCATGGCGGCTTCCTCACGCAGATACTGGTAGAGGCTCGGGGAGCGCCTGTCGCTGTGGTCTTCCGCAGCCAGGAGGAAGAACCGCTCTCCGGCCCGGGTCACATGCTGGTCCCAGGCGAGCAGCTCGCGATCATCAGCGCGCGTGCTGCCCGCGATATCGAGGAGCCAGACGCGGTCGAGCTGCAGCCCCTTGGCCTTGTGCAGGGTCATGACCTGCACGCTGGCCCGCGGGTCGCCGGGGTCCGCGAAGAGGCGGCCGACCTCGCGCTCGAGCCAGGCGACGTCCAGCCCTGCGGTCTCCGCATCGGCCCGCTCGACCAGGGCGAAGAACTGGGCGGCAGCGCTATCGCTTTCCGGCGGGTAGCAGGCCGGCCCACCGAGCGCGAGCCAGGTCGACTCCAGCCAGCCGCGCAGGCCGCGCCGGTCGCGCGTGGCCTCGGCCCGGCCCAGCACCGCGGCGAGCGCCGCGACCCGGGCAGCGCCGTCGTCGCTGAGACCGGGGGCCGCGCGCGCTCCGAACAGCCACCGGGCCACCGTGCCGGTCTCTGTTGCCCGGTGCACGGCGAGCAGGTCGGCAAGACGGAGACCGCACCAGGGGGCGCGGAGCAGCGAGAACCAGGCCAACCGGTCGTAGCGGTCCGCCAGGGCGCGGCAAAGCACCTGCAGATCCCTGATGACGGGGCGGCTGGCGAGCGCATCGACATCCTGCGCGGCGACCGGTGCCCCGGCAGCCCGGAGCCGGGACAGCACCGGCTGCAGCTGGCGACGGGTACGGCCGAGGATCGCGCAGCTCTCGCCGGGAGCCCCGCCAAGCGCTGCGAGCACCCCGGCGGCCACGAAATCGGCCTCCGCGGCCACCAGGTCCGCACCTTCCGCACCTTCCGCACCGCGGAAGCAGTGCACGGCAACGGCCCCCGGGGTCGCCCGGGTCGGCACCGCGGGCGTATAGCGGACCCGCCCTGCCACCACGTCGTCTTCCGCGGGAAAGGCCGCAGCGAACTGCTCGTTCACCCAGTCCACGACCGGGCGCGCAGAGCGGAAGTTGCTGGAGAGCTGCAGCGGAGTGAGACGGAGGCCGTTGAAGCCCTCGTCCCGCGCGCGGAGGAACAGGCTCACGTTGGCGTCCCGGAAGCCGTAGATGGACTGCATGCCGTCTCCGACCACGAGCACGGTGCGCGGGGCACCGGGGTTGGCGGCGTTGTGCTCGGCCCAGTCGCGGGTGAGGCGCCGCACCAGCTCGTACTGCTTGATGGAGGTATCCTGGAATTCGTCGACCAGGATGTGCTCGATCCGGTAGTCGAGACGGAGGGCCAGGTCCGTCGGGGCGTCGTCTTCGCCGAGCGCGTCGAGCGCGGCGAGCGCCATCTGCGAGTGGTCTACCGCGCCGCGCCGCTGAAAGACGAGGTAAAGCTGGGCCACCGCCCGGGGCAGCAACCGGGCGAGGCTTGCGAGGATCGCCCAGGCGCCGGCGTCCTCCGGTGAAGGCAGAATCCGCACCCGCGCCAGCGCTGCGGCAAGCGCACTGTCGCCCTGCATGCCCTGTAACCAGGCATTCATGCCCGCGACCTCCTGTATCTTGCCACCGCCCGGGAACCCCTCCCTGGCCGTGACGCGCTTTCGCCAGGTGCCTTCATTGGTGAGCAGCACGTCGGCCAGCTCGCGCCAGGCCGGCAGCGCCGAGGCCTCGGGCCCCGGCATGCCGTCGAGGATCAGTCCTTCCCCCTGCGCCTGGCGCCACGCAAGCAACGGCCCGAGGGTGTCAGCCGCGGGCTGGAAGCGCTCGGCGAGCTCACCCAGCACGTCGCCCGCGAGGGCGTGGAGCGCTTCGCGCAGGTATGCCTCCGAAGCCGCCTCGTCGCGGTGCGCGCCGAGATAGCTGAGCCACTGGTCACGACGGGCGAGGAGCGAGGCGAGCAGCGTTGCCAGGCGCTCCCAGTGGTTGTCGAGGTGCTCGAGGAGCGCGGCCAGGTCCGGGTTCTGCTCCGGTGTGCGGTCGAGGCCCGCGAGCAGGCCCTCGGCCGCCTCCCGGTACAGCTCGCTGGCGTCGTCCACGGTGGCGACGGCGCCGCCGAGGGTGCTGAGGAGCGGCATCTGCCGGGCCAGTTCCGCACAGAAGCTGTCGATCGTACGCACCCGCAGCCGGTTACCGTTCTCGAGGAGCCCCCAGCCGGCTTCCCGGTCCCGGGCCAGCGCCTGGTCGGCAAGCCCCCGGGTAAGCCGGCCGTGTTCGCTCTCGACCGGCGCTGCGCGGGCCGCCTCGGCAAGCGCGCCGAGAATCCGCTCGCGCATTTCCGCGGCGGCCTTGCGGGTAAAGGTGATGGCGAGCACCGCCTCCGGGTGCTCCACCCGGGCCAGAAGTCCGAGGAAACGCTGGATCAGGAGCTCGGTCTTGCCCGAACCTGCCGGCGCGCTGACGCAGACGCTGGTGGCCGGATCAATCGCCGCGCGGCGTGCGGCCGCATCCGCGAGGCTCACGGCTCCTCTCCCGGCAGCACTCTGCCCGCCTCGCCGTCATCGGCAACGGCGTCCTCCACGGTCCCGATGCGGCACAGGCTCGCGAGATCGCAGTAGCGACAGGCTGCCGCGGTGGGCTGCACCGCCGCCTCACCCGCCATCACTTCTGCGGCCAGGGCAACGAGGCGCTCCCGCCACGCGCCGCGCAGCCCCTCCCAGGCTTCCGCGGACGGATCGCCGGCCAGGTACTTCGCGAGGTTCTTCTCGAGGTCCGGAAGGCCCGGGCCGACGCCCGCGGCGCGCAGGCGCAGGTCGCGGGGGCGCAGCTGACCGAAGGCGACGCCCGTCAGCGCCGGACCGCGGACCAGGCTGTAGAGCGGCAGTTGCGGGCTCTCGATCCGCTCGCGGAAGAGTCCGGCGAACTGCGTGCTGCCGCTCTTGTAATCGATAACCAGTTCGCGGCCGTCCGCCAGGCGGTCTACCCGGTCCAGCTTCAGGCTCAGCGTGAGGCCGGCGAGCTCCAGCTCGGCCGCCTCCTCCCGGGCGAGCACGGTAAAGGGCTCCGGGCGCGCCGCCTCGATATCCAACCACGCCTCCAGCGTATCGGCAAGGCGCGCCTGTTCCAGGGTCAGGCAGGCGCCGCCGAGCACTTGCCGCCGCTCGGACCCAACCGCGTCCATGGCGGCCCCCGCGCTGGCCTCACAGTGCCTGCGCCTGGCCGCCCGGTCGAGGGAGGCGAGCGTCGCACTGTCACCCAGAATTCCCCAGAGGCGGTACAGCGCCCCGTGCAGGAGTACGCCCCGCTCGAGGGCATTGAGCCCCGTCGCCGGCTCCTCCGGCGCCGCAAGGCGCAGCCGGTAGCGGGCAAAAGCGCGGAAGGGACAAGCCGCCTGGGACTCCAGCAGCCCGGCGCCCCCGCGCACACCCGCCTCGTCCACCGGCGGCGCGCGGTTGTCCGCGACCGGCGCCAGGGCGAGGGCATCGCGCCGCTGCTGCCAGGCCCGCTCACCGGGGGTGGGCGCCGCTTCGGGCGCGGGAACGTCGCCGAGGAAGGGGCTCGGCAGCAGCGGCACACCGTCCGCCGCCAGCGCTGTGCTCATGACCAGGGTGTCCACCGCGCCGGCGTAGCGCGCCAGCAGCTGGCTGGCGAAGGCGTGCTCCCCTTCCGGTGTGCATTGCGGCATCTTCTCGCGCCGCTGGAGGGACAGCGGGATGAGCGGGCTGGGCCGCGCCGGCGCCGGCCACGCACCGGCATGCATGCCCGAGACCCAGAGCGCATCGAAGGCCAGTCCGGCGGCCTCGAGAGCGCCGAGCACCTGGATGTCCGTATCGGCGGTCTTCGGCTGAAACAGACGCTGTCCCAGGCATTCCCGCAGCAGCTGCAGGGCCTCCTGCGCGCCTAGCGGCGGACCCAGGGCCGCACAGCGTTCGAAGGCGCCGAGCGTTTCCTCCCACAGTCCGTGCTGCTGGTATTCGAGGGAGTCGAGGCCGGTCCCGGGCCAGCCGAAAACAGCGAGCACCTTCCCGAACAGGGCCACCCAGCCGGAGCCGTCCCATCGCCCGGGACGCTCCATGACATCGCGGAGTGCGAGCAGCCGCTCCCCCAGTACGGTCCCGGCGCGGCCGGCCTGGTAGCGCAGCAGGCCCACCTCGACACGCCGCGCGCCGAGAGCGCGCAATCGTTCCACGAAGGTCACCATCGCCGGCTCGTCCCGGTCCGGCAGGGGGAAGAAGCGCGAACGCAGCAGGGCCACGAACGCAGGCACGTCCACGGCGCCCTCGAGCGCCGCAAGCAGGCCCAGGGCATCGCGCACCAGCGGCGCGCGGTCGAGGGCGAGACCGGCGCTGTAGTTCACCGGTAGCCGGTGGTAGTTGGCATCGACGCAGCCGAAGGCGCGGCGCAGCTGGTAGTCTAGCGCCGCGCGGCGCACCGGGTCCGCGTCCAGCACGACGCCGATCCGGCCGCCCGGCTGTGCGGAAGCGCGCTCCGCGCACCAGTCGGCAATCGCGCGCAGCTCGTCGTGCTGCCCGGCGTAGCAGCGGACCTCCCCCGCCGCCCGGGGCGCCGCCTGCGGGGCATCCTCGAGCGGCTCGCCGAGCCGCTCGAGGCAGGCGCTGACCAGGGGCGAAAGATCGTGGCAGGCCACGAGAAGGAGCGCCCGGGGCGATGGTGCCGGGTCGTCGAGGAGCTCGCGGAGACAGTCGGCGGGCGTTGCCGCGCCGAGGCGCGCCAGTTCGCCCTCGAAGCGGTCCAGCCAGCGAAGAAAATGCGCGCTGTCACCGCCGAGGCGGAACAGCTGCCGGGTCCCCGCCTCGCTGCAGTCGATACGCCAGCGCAGCAGCGTATCGCGGGCGCGCTGCGCAAGCCGGGCAGCCTCCCCGGGCTGGACGAGGGTGAAGCCGGTGGCTCCGTCGTCGTCAGCGGCGATGACGCGCCGCCACAGGTAGTGAATAGCGGCCGGCTCGAGGCGGCGGCGCGCCGGCAGCCGGCCCGCAGCGACCGCCGCTTCCCAGCGCGCCAGGAGCCAGCTTTCCACGGCCGCCACCGGGGCCGTGGCCCAGGCCCGGGCACCCGCCTCGCGCTGACATTCATCCCAGGCACCCTGGATATAGCGCGCCAGCCTGTGATTGGCAGTGAGCACGGTGTCGCCACGTTCAAGCCAGGGTGCCAGCGGCGCGACGTCGAAGAGGGGTTTGGCGGCCATCGGGGTCCTGTGCTGGGCGTCCTGTCCTGGGGCTCCTGTGCTGGGGCTCCTGTGAAAGCAGGCGCCGCTGCTTTAGAATGCGGCGCCCTCTGCGGCACGGGAGGGACTTTAGCAGGAAGGTCAGGAAAACCGCCATGAGCGAACGCGAAGCGCAGAACACGGTACACAACGTCAATGTCGCCGGGCAGGAAGTCCTCATCCCGCCGGCGGAGCTGAAGCGCGCCCTCCCCCTGGGCGAGGCGGCCCTGGCCACCGTCACCCGCAGCCGCCAGGTCATCCGCGACATCCTCGACGGACGCGACCCTCGCCTCTTCGTCGTCGTGGGACCCTGCTCCATCCACGACCCCGAGGCGGCCCTGGACTATGCGCGTCGCCTGAAGGTCCTGGCCGACGAGGTGGGTGATACGCTGTTCATCGTCATGCGCGCCTATTTCGAGAAACCGCGCACCACCGTGGGCTGGAAGGGCTTGATCAACGACCCCTACATGGACGACACCTTCTGCATCGAGGATGGGCTGCGCATCGGTCGCCGGCTGCTGCTGGACATCCTCGAACTGGGCCTGCCGACCGCCACTGAGGCCCTTGACCCGATCTCACCGCAGTACCTGCAGGACCTCATCGCCTGGTCGGCCATCGGCGCACGGACCACGGAATCCCAGACCCACCGCGAGATGGCCAGCGGCCTGTCCTCCGCCGTGGGCTTCAAGAACGGGACGGACGGCAGCCTGACCGTGGCGATCAATGCGCTCAAGTCCGCGGCCCGGCCGCACCGCTTCCTCGGCATCAATCACGAGGGCCGGGTCTCCGTGTACACGACCCGCGGCAACCGCTACGGGCACATCGTCCTGCGCGGCGGCTCCCAGGGGCCGAACTACGACTCGGTCCACGTGAAGCTTGCCGAGGCAGCACTCGCCGAGGCCGGCCTGCCGACCAGCATCATGGTGGACTGCAGCCACGCCAACTCGAACAAGCAGCCCGAGCTGCAGCCGCTGGTCGTGGAGAACGTCGTCAACCAGATCATCGAGGGCAATGCGTCCATCGTCGGCCTGATGATCGAGAGCCATCTGAACGCCGGGAGCCAGCCGTTGGCGCCGCCGTCAGAGCTCGCCTACGGTGTGTCGATCACGGACGGCTGTATTGGCTGGGAGGAGACGGAACGCTGCCTGCGCGAGGCCCGCGCAGCCCTGCAAAAGGCACTGCCGGAACGGCGCCGGGCGGGCGGCGCCGCGGCGACGGATCAGTAGTAGGCCTGGCTGCGGTCCGTATGGTCGGTGACATCGCGCACACCGGCCAGCTGCGGTAGCTGATCCAGCAGCGCACGTTCAACGCCGTTCTTCAGTGTGAGGTCCACGGCACTGCAGCCCTGGCAACCCCCACCGAACTGCAGTACGGCGAAGTTGTCACCGGTGATCTCCACCAGGCTGACCTCGCCGCCGTGCGCGGCCAGGGACGGGTTGATCTCGTTGTAGAGGATGTAATTGATCCGGTCCTCGAGGGGGCTATCGTCGCCCACGCGCGGCATCTTCGCATTCGGCGCCTTGATGGTGAGCTGACCGCCCATGCGGTCCGTGGCGTAGTCGACCAGGGCATCCTCGAGGAACGGCACGCTGCGCGGCTCGAACCAGGCCGTGAGCTTGTCGAACTTGTGCTCTACATCCTCCTCGCGGACATCGCCCTCCCGGCAATAGGCAATGCAGGTCTCTGCCCGCGGCGTACCGGGCTGGTTGATGAAGACCCGCACCCCGAGCGCATCCTCCTGCCTGGAGAGCAGTTCAGCGAGGTAGTCCTGGGCGGCTTCCGTGATCGTGATCATGCTGCGCGTTTCTTCCTGAGTGATTTACTCGGGTATTATAGCAGGTCCGGCCGGGCCTCGCGCAAGCGCGAGGCTGCGCAGCGGCCTGAAGGATGCGTTGCCGTCGCCGCGTCCGGGCGCAGCGGCACGACCCCGCCAGCGCGCGCCTTCTGCTAGACTACGGCGCTTTTGGCCGGCAGCTTCCCGGCGACACCCCACAAACCAGCCAGAGGTCACCGTGGCCATCGATACAGCACCCCGGATAAGCCCCATCGACCGTGAGCTGCGTGAGCAGCTCGATGCCCGCATCCTCGTGATAGACGGTGCCATGGGGACCATGATCCAGGGTGAAGGCCTGGTCGAGGCGGATTATCGCGGCGAGCGCTTCGCCGATCACCCCGGCGATCTCAAGGGCAACAACGACCTGCTCTCGCTGACGCGCCCGGACGTGGTCCGTCGCATCCACGAGGCCTACCTCGCCGCCGGCGCGGAGATCATCGGGACCAACACCTTCAACAGCACCGCCGTGGCCCAGGGCGACTACGGCCTGGAGGCGCTGGCGCGGGAGCTTAACGTCGAAGGCGCGCGCCTGGCCCGAACCGCCGCCGACACGGCCATGGCGGCCGAGCCCGGCCGGCGCCGCTACGTGGCCGGCGTGCTCGGGCCGACACCGCGCACGGCATCGATCTCCCCGGATGTCAACGACCCCGGCGCGCGGAACATCGACTTCGACAGCCTGGTGCGGGACTACCGCGAGGCGGTGGAAGGCCTCCTGGACGGCGGCGTGGACCTGCTCATGATCGAGACGGTGTTCGACACGCTGAACGCCAAGGCCGCCATCTTCGCCGCCCAGGGTGTGTTCGAGGACCGCGGTGAGGCCCTGCCGCTGATGATCTCCGTGACCTTTCCGGATACCAGCGGCCGCAACCTCTCCGGCCAGCGGCCGGAGGCCTTCTGGAACGCCATCGCCCACGCCCGCCCCCTCATCGTCGGCAGTAACTGCGGGCGTCGCTTTGCGGAGGTGCGGCCTTTCCTGGAAGAGCTCTCCAACGCCGTGGACTGCTACTTCTCGGCGCACCTCAACGCCGGCCTGCCGAACGCCTTCGGCGAATACGACGAGCGGCCCTCGGACATGGAGGCGGAGTTCCACGACTTTGCACGCCGCGGCTTTCTCAACCTGGCGGGCGGCTGCTGCGGAACCGGCCCCGAACACATCGCCGCCATCGCCGCAGCGGTCGAGGGCGTTGCCCCAAGGCCGCTCCCCGACCGCCCGCCGGCCTGCCGCCTCAGCGGCCTCGAGCCGTTCAACATCGGCGCAGACACGCTGTTCGTGAATGTGGGCGAGCGCTGCAACGTCACCGGCTCGGCGCGCTTCAAGCGCCTGGTGCTTGAGGGCGACTACGCCACCGCCCTCGATGTCGCGCGCACCCAGGTGGAGGATGGCGCACAGATCATCGACGTGAACATGGACGAGGGCATGCTCGATGCCGAGGTGGCCATGGTCACCTTCCTCCGCCTCGTGGCGTCGGAGCCCGACATCTCCCGCGTGCCGGTGATGATCGATTCCTCGCGCTGGTCCGTGATCGAGGCGGGCCTGAAGTGCGTGCAGGGCAAGGCGGTGGTGAACTCCATCAGCCTCAAGGCCGGCGAGGCCGAGTTCCTCGAGCAGGCCCGGCTTTGCCAGCGCTACGGGGCCGCCGTGGTGGTCATGGCCTTCGACGAGGACGGCCAGGCGGATACCCTCGAGCGGCGCAAGGCCATCTGCCGGCGCAGCTACGACCTGCTCCGCGAGCGCCTCGACTTCAACCCGAACGACATCATCTTCGACCCGAATATCTTCGCGGTGGCCACGGGCATCGCCGAGCACAATAATTACGCCGTGGACTTCATCGAGGCGACGCGCTTCATCAAGACGGAACTGCCCGGGGCGCTCGTGTCCGGCGGTGTCTCGAACGTGTCCTTCTCCTTCCGCGGCAACAACACCGTGCGCGAGGCGATCCACTCGGTCTTTCTCTACCACGCGATCCGCGCGGGCATGGACATGGGCATCGTCAACGCCGGCCAGCTCGCGGTGTACGACGAGCTCCCGGAGGAGCTGCGGGAAGGCGTCGAGGACGTGGTTCTCAACCGCCGGGAGGACGGGACGGAGCGGCTCCTCGAGCTCGCCGAGCGCTACCGCGGCGACGGCAAGGGCAGCGAGCGCAAGGAGGACCTGGCCTGGCGCGAGTGGCCGGTCGCCAGGCGACTCGAGCACGCGCTGGTCAAGGGTATCAACGGCTACATCGAGGAAGACGCGGAAGCCGCGAGGCTCACGGTCGACCATCCCATCGAGGTCATCGAGGGGCCGCTCATGGACGGCATGAACGTCGTCGGCGACCTCTTCGGCGAGGGCAAGATGTTCCTGCCGCAGGTCGTGAAGAGCGCCCGCGTCATGAAGCAGGCCGTGGCCTACCTGCAGCCCTACATCGAGGCGGAGAAGCGCGAGGGCTCGAAGCCCAACGGCAGGATCCTCATGGCCACGGTCAAGGGCGACGTGCACGACATCGGCAAGAACATCGTCGGCGTGGTGCTGCAGTGCAACAACTTCGAGGTCATTGATATGGGGGTGATGGTCCACTGCGAGGAGATCCTCCGCGTCGCGCGGGAGGAGCAGGTCGACATCATCGGCCTCTCCGGCCTGATCACGCCGTCCCTCGACGAGATGGTGCACGTCGCCTCGGAGATGCAGCGGCAAGGATTCGACATGCCGCTCATGATCGGCGGCGCGACGACGTCAAAGGCTCACACGGCGGTGAAGATCGAGCCGGCCTACGAGAACGACGCGGTCATCTACGTGCCGGATGCATCGCGCAGTGTCGCTGTGGCCACGCAGCTGGCCGGCCACGGCAAGGACAGCTTCGTGGCCGCACGCCGGGCCGAGTACGCCGAGGTGCGTGAACGGGTGGCCAACCGCAAGCCGCGGGCACCCCGCCTCGCCTACGCGGACGCCCTCGACAACCGCTTTGCCCCGGACTGGTCCGCCTACACGCCGCCGCGGCCCAGCTTCCTCGGCGTGCAGAGCTGGAACGACCTGCCCCTCGGGGACCTCGTCGACACGATCGACTGGACGCCCTTCTTCCTCACCTGGGAGCTCTCCGGGAAATTCCCGGCGATACTCGACGATGCGGTGGTCGGCGAGCAGGCGCGGGAGCTCTACCGCGACGCGGAGGCTATGCTGGCGCGCATCATCGACGAGGGCTGGCTCACGGCCCGGGCGGCGGTCGGCTTCTGGCCGGCGAACGCCGACGGTGACGACATCGTCGTCTTCAAGGACGATGACCGCAGCACGCCCCTTGCGCGGCTGCACCAGCTGCGCCAGCAGGCGAAGAAAGGCAACGATGACCCGAATTACAGCCTCGCAGATTTCGTCGCGCCGGCGGGCACGCCGGACTACGTCGGCGGCTTCTGCGTGACGACGGGGCACGGCGTCGCCGAACGGGCCGCGGCCTATGAGGCGGCCCACGACGACTACAACAGCATTCTGCTCAAGGCCCTGGCCGACCGGCTGGCGGAGTCCCTGGCCGAGCACCTGCACCGGCGGGTGCGCCGCGAACTCTGGGGCTATGCGCCGGACGAGGACCTGGACAACGCCGCGCTGATCCGCGAGCGTTACCGGGGCATCCGCCCGGCCCCGGGCTACCCGGCCTGCCCGGATCACACGGAGAAAGCCACCCTCTTCGACCTGCTCGACGCGCCGGCGCGCTGCGGCGTCACGCTCTCCGAGAGCTACGCCATGGCGCCGGCCGCCTCCGTGAGCGGGTGGTACTTCGCCCACCCGGATTCACGCTACTTCAACGTGGGCAAGATCGGGCGGGACCAGCTTGAGGACCTCGCCGCCCGCAAGGGCATGGCCGTGGACGACCTGGCCCGCTGGCTGGCGCCCAACCTGGACTAGGGGACACGCATGGAAGACGGAAACGAAAACGCCACTACCGGTCACGAGGCCGAAAAAGGTTCCCCCGACGCACCGGACCCCACCCGGGAACAGGAGGACGGGAAGGGTCTCGGGGCGCTGCAGGTGGTGAGCAGCGTGTTCGCCGCCGGCCTCGGGGTGCAGAGCAGCCGCAACCGGGAGCGGGATTTCCGCCAGGGCCGGGCGGGCACCTTCATCGTCGCAGGTATCATCTTCACGGCATTGTTCATCGGCGCCGTGCTGACCGTGGTCAAACTGGTACTGGCGGGCGCCGGCTGACCGGCGCGCGGGACGCGCTAGCCGGGCATCCCGGACAGCCACAGGTAGAGGCCGAAGACCGCGATGGCGATGATCGCCGTTACTGCTACCGCGTCTGCCGTGCCGTCACTGCCGTTGCTCTGGGTTGCCATGGGCCTGCTCGTCCTTAATCCGGGGGATTTGTCGATTGCCCGGCTGACCGGGCGCGCGCATTATAGCAGGCGCAGGCCCTTTCCCAAGGGGCCGCCAGCGCAGGCCACCGCGTTCTAAGCTTAAGCGGAAATCGAATAACCAGCACGGCGCTTATTCTGTTAGAGTGCCCGCCAGGTTCCGAATACCGAATCCCTCATGTACCGCTACGACGACTACGACCAACGCCTCGTCGACGAGCGCGTCGACCAGTTCCGCGACCAGACCGAGCGCTACCTGCGCGGCGACCTGGACGAGGCGGAGTTCCTGCCCCTGCGCCTGCAGAACGGCCTGTACGTGCAGCGCCTGGCACCGATGCTGCGCATTGCGGTCCCCTATGGCCTCCTCGACGCGCGGCAGGTGCGCAAGCTCGCGCACATTACCCGGCACTACGACAAGGGCTACGCCCACATCAGTACCCGCCAGAACGTACAGATCAACTGGCCGCGCATCGAGGACGTACCGGACATCCTGGCCGAACTCGCCAGCGTACAGATGCACGCCATCCAGACCAGTGGCAACTGTATCCGCAACACCACCACGGACCCGCTGGCCGGCGTCGCCGCCGACGAACTCGAGGACCCCCGCCCCTGGTGCGAGATCATCCGCCAATGGTCCACCCTGCACCCGGAGTTCGCCTTCCTCCCGCGCAAGTTCAAGATTGCCGTCTGCGGCAGTCGCGAGGACCGGGCGGCCATCCACAGCCACGACATCGGCCTCGAGATCGTTCCCGGGCCGGGTGGTGCGAGGGGTGACGAGAACGGCTTCCGTGTCCTCGTGGGCGGCGGCCTCGGCCGCACGCCGGTCATCGGCAGCGAGATCCGCCCCTATCTCGAGCGCCGGCACCTGCTGTCCTACCTCGAGGCGATCCTGCGCGTCTACAACCTGCACGGGCGCCGGGACAACAAGTACAAGGCGCGGATCAAGATCCTCGTCAAGGCCATGGGCGTGGACGCGTTCACCGCCGCCGTCGAGAAGGAGTGGGAGAGCCTGCGCGACGGGCCGACCACGCTTCCCGATGCGGAGATCGAGCGAATCGCCGCTTTCTTCAGCGGCCCCGCCTATGCCAGCGTGGATGCCGACGGTGAAGCCGCGGTACTCGAGGCACACTGTGCGAGCGAACCGATCTTCGCCAACTGGGTCCGGCGCAACAGCCACGCCCATCAGGTGCCCGGCTACCGCGCCGTCACCGTGTCCCTCAAGGCCACGGGCAACCCGCCGGGAGATATCTCCGCGGAACAGCTCGACCGGCTCGCCGACCTCTGCGAGGCCTACAGCTTCGGCCAGCTGCGCACGACGCACCAGCAGAACATCGTGCTCGCCGACGTGCGCGAGAGTGACCTGCTCCCGCTCTGGCGGGGGCTGCAGGCCGTCGGCCTCGCCTGCCCCAACGCCGGCTATCTCACCGACATGATCTGCTGCCCCGGGGGCGACTTCTGCTCCCTGGCCAATGCCAAGTCGATCCCCGTGGCTGAGGCCATCCAGGCCCGCTTCGAGGATCTCGACTACCTCTACGACCTCGGGCCCCTGGAGCTCAACATCAGCGGCTGCATGAACGCCTGCGGCCATCACCACATCGGTCACATCGGCATCCTCGGGGTGGACAAGAAAGGCGAGGAGTTCTTCCAGGTGTCCCTCGGCGGCAGCCAGGGCAAGGAGGCCAGCCTCGGCGCGATCCTCGGGCCCTCCTTCCGCCGCGAGGCCATGCCCGACGTGATCGAGACCCTGCTGCGGGTCTACCTCGACCACCGCCTGGAAGAAGAAACCTTCCTGCAGACCCTGCGCCGCATCGGCATGCAGCCTTTCAAGGAGCGCGTCTATGACGACGGTAACGCCCGCTAGCGGCTCACCGGTACAGGCCAGGCTGATCCGCGACGGCGCCGTCGTTGCCGATGACTGGCTGCCCCCGGCAGAACAGACACCGGGGGCCGGCGAGCGGCGCATCCTCACACTGGCACAATGGCAGGATGCCGGCTGCCCCGAAGGCGCGGGGCTGCAGCTCGAAGCAGCGGACGACCCCGGGCCCCTCCTTGACGCGCTCGCCGGCCTTGCACTTATTGCCGTGCACTTCGGGGTGTTTACCGATGGCCGGGGGTTCTCCCTCGCGCGCCGGCTCCGGGAGGCGGGCTTTGCCGGGGAGCTGCGCGCTCGCGGCGAACTCCTGCCGGACCAGGCGCACTACCTGCGCCGCTGCGGCTTCAACGCGCTGGAGTTCGCCGACCCGGACCGGCTGGCGCAGGCGCAGGAGCGGCTGGCCGTATTCACGACCGACTACCAGGGCGCCGTGGACCAGCCCCTGCCGTTGTTCCGACGCCGCGCCTGACGTGCACCACGGCCCGGCGACGGGCTAGACTGCGCCTTTACGCCATGCATGCCGCGCCGGGGGCCCCGTGGAAGGCACGTCCGTCACCTTCTCGTTTTTCCTGATTTTCTCCGGGGCCGCGGTCTTTGCCTCGATCGCACTCTATACGCGCCAGCCGCTGATCATCGCCTATATCGCCCTCGGCGCCTGCATCGGCCCCTACGGCCTCAGCCTCGTGCCAGACCTGAAGCTGCTCTCGGACATCGGCCACATCGGCATTATCTTCCTGCTGTTCCTGCTCGGCCTCGACATGCAGCCGCGGGCCCTGTTCGCGACCCTGCGCAACGCGACGGTGGTGATGGTGGCGAGCTCGGCGCTGTTCCTCCTGGCCGGCTATGCCGTGGCCCTGCCCTTCCTGCCGAGCAAGCTCGATGCGCTGGTGGTCGGCGCCGCGATGATGTTCTCGTCAACGATCATCGGGATAAAGCTCCTGCCGACCACGGTGCTGCATCACCGGCACACGGGGGAACTGATGGTGGGCATGCTCCTGCTCCAGGACCTGCTCGCGATCATCGTGCTCATGCTGCTCATGGGCGGCGACGCCGGCGGTGCCGGCGCCGCCCTGTCGTTGCTCAGCCTGCCGCTGCTCGGCGCCGGCGCCTGGGTCGCCGTGCGCTACGCGTTGCTGCCGCTCATCGCCCGCTTCGACCGCTTCCACGAGTACATTTTCCTGGTCGCCATCGGCTGGTGCCTGGGGGTGGCGGAGGTCGCCCAGCTCCTCGGCCTCAGCGAGGAGATCGGCGCCTTCATCGCCGGCGTGACCATCGCCACCAGCCCCATCTCCCAGTACATCGCCGGCAGCCTGCGGCCCCTGCGCGATTTCTTCCTGATCCTGTTCTTCTTCAGCGTGGGCGCCCGCTTCGACCTCGGGCAGCTGGACCGGATCCTCCTCCCTGCCCTGCTCCTGGCCGCGCTGGTGCTGGCGCTGAAGCCCGCAGTCTACCGCTACCTTCTTGGCGGCATGAGCGAGAGCCGCAGCCTCGCCTGGGATCTCGGCTTCCGCCTCGGCCAGGCCAGCGAATTCTCGCTGCTCATCGCCTACGTCGCCTTCGACCTTGCACTCATCAGCCAGGATGCCTCGCTGCTGATCCAGGCAACGACGATCCTCACGCTCCTCGCCTCGTCCTATATCGTGGTGCTCAACTATCCCACACCGATTGCTATCTCCGACCGGCTGCGGCGGGACTAGCCAGGGAGGGATGTCGCGACACTCCACGACTCACACCGGGTTTTGGCTCGCCCTCCGGCGTCCGGCCCGAACCGCCACACTTAAAGCCGATTCTGGAAACGTTCCCGCGGGAACGCGCTGCGCGCGGTTCCAGCGGGCACAGCCAGAACCCGTCATTCGTCGAGAAATCTGATAGATCCGTCGAAGCCGCCGCTGAGAGCAGGCCAACCTGCGCTACGGTAGGCCATCATGAGAAGAAGGAGCGTATCGAAGGTGAACCGTACGACGAATGAATGGCTTGCTTTGAAGCTCACTTGTTTCTTTGCTGCATTGGTTTTCGCCCCTGCTTCCCCTTTCGCGGAAGAAAGCAACAGGGTCCTCTTCGTGGCGTCAAATGTAGTCGACATGGGCGATCCGGAGCAGCACGATGCACGGAACAACCTGTGGGAGTATGCACCGCCCTTCCATATCTTCGTAATGCACGGCTATGACGTTGATTTTGTGTCGCCTCAAGGTGGCCCGGTTGAGTTCATGATGGAACCGCTGGGCATTAGCAGCTATGCCATCAGGTATGAAAACTTTTTGAGCAAGGCTGGAAATACACTCCGCCCCGGCCAGGTTGATGTCGCTCGGTATCAGGCGGTGTATGTCGGCGGTGGCTACGGCACGCTGTTCGACGTTGCGTCGAGCAAGGCGCTGATGAACCTGATCGGTAGCATCTACGAAAATGGCGGCGTAGTCGGTGGTTGTGGGCATGGTGCAGGCGGGTTTGCCAATGCCACGCTGGATAACGGTGACTACCTCGTGAAAGGCAAGCGCGTGGCCGGATTCCCGAACTCCAAGGAGTATTCCAGGTCATGGGCCAAACAAGGCAGCTTGTTGCCGTTTCTTGTCGAAGACCAGCTCCGCAGGAACGGGGCGCATGCGCAGAACAAGGAAACACTGGCAGACAAGCACACAGTCGTTGTCGATCTGAATCGCCCCGGGAATTCCGGAGGCTCTTTGGTTTGAGTCAGGCCACCATAGCCGACTCGGTTTCCTGTTGATGATACGCAGCCTCGTACTCCACGGGCGGGACATCGCCGATAGAGGTGAGCAGTCTGCGGTTGTTGA
>NZ_JBTOLW010000042.1:0-21000 GCF_054552115.1 Pseudohaliea sp.
CACTACATACCAGCGTTTTGGAGGGGATCAACAACCGAATAAAGGTCATCAAGCGGATGGCCTATGGCTACCGGGACGAGGCGTATTTCTTCCTGAAGATCCGCGCGGCGTTCCCCGGTAATCTACGATGAACCTTTTTTTGCCCGCCAGCTGCCCCGCGGGGCGAACGGAACCGCACAGACATAGAGCCTTGAAGCGCCTACAGACCACGCCTTTTCCCCACCTCCTCCTCGCCCTGCTGCTGGCCCTCAGCGCAGCCCATGCCTACGCCATGCAGATCTTCGTGAGGACGCCCAGCGGCGAGAACATCGCGCTCGAAGTTGAGCCCAGCGACGCCATCGAGAACGTCAAGCAGAAGCTCCAGGACAAGGAAGGCATTCCCCCCGATCAGCAGACCCTGATCTTCGCCGGCAAGGAGCTCGAGGACGGCCGCACCCTCAGCGACTACAACATCCAGAAAGAGTCCACGCTGCACCTGGTGCTGACCCTGCGGCGGACGTTCACCGGCTCGCTGCCCGGTGGTGGTGAGGGCACCATCAGTTTCACCACCGGGGACCCGGGCTGCACCTTCGCGACCGACCCGGTCTTTTCCGCGGCGGCCACCCCGCCGGACGGCATCCCGTTCCCCTACGGCGTGGTCGCCTTCACGGCTTCTTTCTGTGCCCCCGGCGCGACCCTCGACGTTACCCTCGACGTGGGCGAGGCACTACCCCCAGGAACGACAGCCTGGAAGACCGATCCGTGGAGGCGAGTACCCGGCGCCACAGTGAATGGCAGCACAATCAGCTATTCCGTGACCGACGGCGGCCCGCTGGATGCCGATGGCAGCGAAAACGGCGAGATCGTGGACCCGGTCGGCGCAGGCCTTGGCGGCGTGGGCGTACCCACTGTGCCTGCCGGGGCCCTCGCGCTACTGGCCGGCCTGCTGGCCCTCCTGGGCCTGCGGCGAAGCAACCCCGCCTAACCCACAGCCAACAATCACTGCCCGCGAGGGCTATCCCCTCACCAGAGAACCCAAGGACACTATGCTCACAGCCAACCGCCTCGAAAAAATCATGGAGCTCGAACAGGAGCTCCGCGCCGAATACCAGCAGCAGCTGGACGACAAGCAAGCGGCCATCGACGCCGCCCTCGCCGAGAAGGCCGACCTCCAGGCCACCATCGACAAGCAGCTGGAAACGATTCAGGAACTGACCGGCAAGGCCGGCGACACCCAGAAGGTCGAGCAGCGCAACCGCGAGCTCCACAACCGCGCCGACAACCTCCAGGGCGAGATCGCCGAGCTGAAGCAGCGGCTGAAGGCCCTGCAGAAAGACCTCAACGCGGTCCGCGAGGAGAACAAGACGCTCAACCAGTTCGATCCCGCACGCATGAAGAAAAACCTCGATGCGAGCAAGAAGAAGCTGGCCGAGAAGCAGAAGGATAACGAGAGTCTGCAGAAGGCGCTGAAGGAGAGCCGTAAGGAGCAGGCGGCGTTGGAGCGCAAGGTAGCCGAGCTTGAAGCCAAACTGGCCGAGACGGACGCAGGCGACGGCAGCGAGGCCCCGGCGGCCACCCCGTCACGGGACCAGGCATCGGCCGCCTGACAGGTTTCACCGGGCTGGCAGTCCTTTCATACAGGCACCGACCATGTCCAACTCCTCTGGCATTGTGCGCGCTGCTGGTGAAGGCGTAGGCAACTTCCTCGCCGGCATCCCGTCGGCACTGATCGATTTCTTCAGTGGTATAGCCGCCGGCGCCGGCCTCCACGGCGTGCTCGACTGGGCGGCGATGATCCTTGGCCTGGGGCTGCTGCTATCAGCCGTGCGCGGGCTGCGCAGAAAGCGCATCGTGGGGCCAATGATTGGCGGCACTATCGGCGTGACCTTGATGGGCTGGGCGATTGCTTGATCAACGGCCTCGATCAGGCACCTGTACGGAATTGATCACGTCAATCGGCTTAGTCGTCCACACCAATGTAGGTTCCATTCGGAGTTAACTTGCATCGAGACCCAGAGACGTAACTTCCATCAGGACACATCCTAGCGCCTCTGCCACCCTCGATATAGCCACCTCTGGGAGTCATGTACGGCGAGGTACTATGCTCACCACGATTAGGTCGGTCCGTTTCTCGCACGTAGCTGCCGTCAGGAGCAAGCCGGCAAGAGCCTCCGCCGCCTATGTAAGACCCATCTGGACACAGCTTGCATGGCCCTCGGTCGACATAGCTGCCGTCCGGACAAAGTTTCGACGCTTGAACCAGAGGCGTGGAGATGAGCAGCGCGAGAATCCAAATTGTGTTTTTCATTAACCATGTGGCCTTTCGTAAGATGAATTTCCGTGAAGTGCTCTTTGAATTATTATGGGCGAATCCGAAACCCAATGGGGTATGACAGTTTGACCGTACCCCTACATGAGAGCCGGGCTGAATGTGGGAACGCCATCGTCATTGTGAGCAGCGACGGCTTCCGATGGACAAGCGGCGAAGACCTCATTTCGACCTGGAAGAAGCCTGGTCACGACTGGCAGATGTGGTTTTGCAGCGTCTGCGGGTCACAGCTTCCCGGCGAGAATAGCGCGTCGACAACCTTCATACCCGCAGGGTCCATCACGGCGGGCGATGAGGGTCTGAAAGTCATCCATCACATCTGGGTCGACTCCAAGGCAAGCTGGGACGAGATTGGCGACGCGGGCCGTCAACATCCCGAAGCCTTCGAGGGGTAACGCCGTTTTCTTCGTCCGGGTGCCTAACGCTGAAGGAGCTTGAGGAGGATAGCCACCGCCTGTAGCGCACGTTCGCGGACCTCACCTTCAAGCACGAAGCCCTGCGAGACATCGTTGTAGAAAAAGCGGATGACGAAGCCTCACCGGGCTGCACCGGCCTTTTGTCCACTTACTCAGTTCCCCGCAGTCGCCGATTCACTACCGCGGTTCATCGGGCCAATTCATTGCGTACCGTATCAATGAAGCGCTGGGCAGCGGGCGCACGGCTGCGCTGAGCAAGCTCGAGCACCGCGAGTTCGATGCTGAGGTCAAAGCCAGCCACCGTCAGCGGCTGCAACCCGGTCGACGGGGTTCGATGGAATACGCTTGCCAGGGTGACTGTCCAGGCATCCGTGGCGGCCACAAGCTCTTCCAGCACGGCATAGTCACTGCACATGTACCTGGGGGTGAGGAGTTCCCGCGCATCGCCCACTTTTTCAAGAAAGGGGTGCCGCGCGCCGAGCGCCGTCGGCGCCGCCAGCGGATAGACGAGAAGGTCGCTCAGGGAGACCCCAGCCATCGCAGTGAGGGGATGGCCGCGGCGCACCATGGGTTGAAGCGCGACGCGCTGGATAGGCTCGACGCTGAGGAACTTGTGCTCTCGATAACTCGCGGTTCCCGCGATGATCATGTCGATATCGCGGGCTTGCAGGGCACCGATCAGTTCCGGCGCCGTACCTTCCTTCAGGCGGAGCGACACGCCCGGGTTGGCCGCCACGAACGGCACGATGCACTGCCTTCCCAGCGGCTCGCGAATAGCCTGGCCAACGCCGACACAGACGCTGCCAACCTCCAGGTTGCTGTACAGACGGGCATCACGCGCAATATCCTCCAGTTCGAGCAGCAGCCCTCTCAGGCGGGGCGCCAGGCCCAGGGCGAACTCCGTGGGAGCCATACCGGCCCTGGATCGCTCGAAAAGCTGGACGCCAAGCTCGTCCTCAAGCTTGGAAATGCTGCGAGTCAGCGCAGGCTGCGTGATATGGAGTCTCTCCGCGGCTTCCTGCAGGGAGCCGGTTGTCATTACGGCCTGGAAATGCCGCATCTGCTTTGTCGTTGTCATCGACTGAACATAAGCTTTATTTATGGACAAATAAAGTAAAGGCATTATTTTTTATGCCAAGGCCGCTTTAGAGTGCTCGGGAACCTGTCCGAGATGTTCCGTAGTGCGCCATCCCCCACGAGCGACTTTCCAGTTGATTCCCCGCAAGGGATGGATCGACGCCGCAGCGCGCGGCCGGGCCCTGCGAGCGATTGCAGCGCACCTCGTCGCCGGAGTACTTGTGGCGGCGCTGCCAGGCCCGGAGTCCCATGCGAGTACTGCTGATGATCTGCTCATCTACAGCGGGATGGTGGAGCGTGATTACGACGGCCAGCCGGATGGACACAGCCACGTGCGCGTCTATGGGCCACGGGACGCTACGGCCCACGGCAATGTCGTCCTCATCCCGTCCCTGGGGCGCGGCGTTGACGATTTTACGGAGCGCTATGGATCAACACTGACCCATGACCTGGCAGCCCGGGGGTTCTGCGTGGTCCTCATCCAGCCGCGCGGTATCGGGCGAAGCACCATGGGCCTGCCGGAGCGGAACCGTTCCCTGTCTGCGCTCGCCGGCGACGTTCGGCACGCTATGGCGTACCTGGGAACGACACCGTTCCATGTCGTGGGCCACGCTTTCGGTAACCGCGTGGCACGAAGCGTGGCGACACGGTTTCCCGAGTCTGTCCTGAGCGTCGTTCTACTCGCAGCCGGCGGGCAATTGCCTCTCGACGCGGAGCAACGGGCGTCACTGGCCGCCATCTTCGACGCCTCAACAGCCGCCGAACGTTCACCGCACGTGCAGAAAGCTTTTTTCGCGCCCGGGAATGCGGCATCCAGCTGGCTCCAGGGATGGCATCCAGCGGCGGCGACGGCCCAGGTGAGCGCGGCCGGCACCCCCGATGTCGACTTCAAGGCCGCCGGGGGCCGCCCCATGCTGGTACTGCAACCGGAAAATGACTTTATCGCGCCCCCGGCCCGGGCCGGCGGGCTGCTAAAGCGAGTTCTTGGCGATCAGGTGACCTACGTCACCGTGCCGGACAGTGGCCATGCGCTGCTTCCGGAGAAACCTGCCTTTGTTTCCCGCCAGATCCTGGACTTCCTGGCTGGGCAGCAGGAAAGCGACGCTCCCTCGCCCCCCGCGCGCGGGGCGGCAATCGTTCCGGGCTGTCCCGCCAGTTCCGTTACCCGAGCAGACCAATAATCAGGAGAACCCTATGACCTTGCAAGCACCTGCAGCGTGGACCCACCATGACGTTCTGCGCAGAGCCTCCGCCCTCGCGCTGGCGGTAACCGCAGCAGCGTCCGGCGCTGCGGAGATTGAGGAAGTCGTTGTCACGGCTCAGAAACGAGCGCAAAGCATCCAGGATGTGCCGATCTCCATAACGGCATTCAGCGGCGATTTCCTTGAAGAGAACGGGCTCGACACCATCGAAGATGTCGCGACCATGACCCCGAATTTCTATATTTCCAGTTCCTCGCAACAGACCAACACCCGCATCACGATCCGCGGCATCGCCTCGGCGGGTAACAACGCAATTGAGCCGAGCGTGGGCGTTTTCATCGACGGTGTTTACTACCCGCGTCCCGGCTCGGTGATCGGCCAACTCATCGATATCGAGTCGTTCGAGGTCCTGCGGGGCCCTCAGGGCACGCTCTTCGGGCGCAATACACCCATGGGCGCGCTGAATATCACGACACGATCGCCATCGTTCGAGCCCGAAGCCATGATTCAGGGGGGACTGGGGAACTACGGCGCCGCGGAAATCGGTGCCATGGCGAGTGGCGGCATCACGGACGCCGTGGCAGGACGCCTTACGGTGAAGTATGTAGAGCGGGATGGCTTCGCGGATAACCTTTACGACGGCAAGGAAGTCGGTGCCCGTGACGATCTCGTGTTGCGCGGCAAGCTTCTCTGGGACCTGTCCGACCGCCTCTCTGCAACGATCACAGCTGACTATGCAGAGATCAATGCGGAGAATGGCGCCATCGAGGTACTGAACTCAACACGGAACCCCATCTTCGACGCAACGAGCACGGCCCTCTACGGTGCCACACCCACCACAGCGGACAGCTTCGACTGGAAGATCAACCAGGATCACAGGGATCAGCTCGAGGACGAGCAATCCGGGCTTGCACTCGACATCAATTACGGGCTGGGCAACGGATCGACGGTGCGTTCGATCACTGCCTACCGCGAATGGCGCGCCAATGTGGTAGAGAGTGCGCTGCGCCTGCCCACGAATCTGCTCCCGAGAAACACAGAGTACGAGACCACGACCTACAGCCAGGAGGTGCAATTGCTCTCGCCCGGTGGCGAGACTGTCGACTGGGTGGCGGGCGCTTTCTGGTACCGCGAGGAGTACGACATCTACCAGTCCTTCGACGCGGGCGACAGCTTCTGCGTGCCGACCGTGGCCGGGCTTGCCGGCCCGGGCGCTGCTGCGCTTTGCGCAGCCGGCCAGCAGGTACCGATCACCGATACGGTCTTCGCCCAGGAGCTGGACAGCGTTGCCGTCTTTGGCCAGGCAACCTGGAACGTCAATGACGCGCTCGCCATCACCCTCGGTGGACGCTGGACGCGTGATGAAAAAGACGGGGATTTCGTGCAGACCCTCTACAACCCTTTCGGCTCGCTGGTGCGGGCCCCGGAAGAAGTGCTCGCTATGACGGTGGACGACTCGCAATTCACCTGGTTTGCCAACGCGAGCTGGTTTGCGAGTGAGGGGACCATGCTGTTCGCAACGGCATCTACCGGCTACAAATCCGGTGGCTTCAATTCCGAGGGCGCCGCTTCTGCGCTGGGATCCGAACGTCGTGTCTTCGCGCCTGAGGACACTGAGAACCTTGAGCTGGGGATCAAAAGCACGCTCCTCGACGGCGCCATGACCGCCAACGCCACGCTTTACAGAACCGATATCGTCGACTTCCAGGACCGCGCCTTCGACGGCTTGTCGTTCAACGTAGTGAACGCCGGGAAAATCCGCCAGCAGGGACTGGAGGCTGATATCAACTGGTCGCCCATCAACGCGCTGAGGTTCGTGGTTGGCATAGGCTACCTCGACTCCGAGTACCTGGAATTCGATGGCGCGCCGGGCCTGCCGGGCGGGCCTGTGCAGGACCTTGAAGGAGAGCGACGCAATTTCTCGCCCGAGTGGCAGACTTCCCTGGCCGCTGACTGGACGGGCTCGCTCGGCGGCAACCTCGAGTGGTTCGCCGGGCTGAGTTACAGCTGGATTGACGAGCAGAATGTCGGTGCGGTGTCCAACAACAACCCGCAGACGGTGCAGGACAGCTACGGTCTGATGAATGGGCGCCTGGGACTACGCGACGCGGGGGGCGCCTGGGAGGTCACGCTCTTCGGCAACAACCTTACTGAGGAGGGATACTGCATCCAGATGTTCGATCAGCCGTTCGGTGCAGCGCTGGGAGCACTGGACCCAGCGAACAACACGATAGTACAGCGCTGTGTCCTCGGAGACCCGAGGACCTACATGGCCCGCTTCAGTTATCACTTCTAGCTTGTTTGGCCGGGGCCCCGAGGCTGGACTTCAGACCTTGGGCCCCGGTACAGGCCTGTGTTTCAACGCCCCCGCCGGCCCTGGCGGCAACCTGAACTCACGTCCAGGCAGAGCCTGGCGGTCGCGCAGGGCAATAACAGTACGCCGCAACCTGCGCTGGAAGATGTCACGCCGGGACACTATTCTCGTAAGTACCCGGGTAGACATCACCCGAGCGCGGGGAGCGAAGATGCGATTGACTGCAAGGGAAATCGAATACCTGCTGGATCGCAGAGCACGCAGCAGACGACGCAGCCAAGCGACCTGGTCATTCTTCCTCTCTTCGCTGGCTCTGCTGGTGAGTAACCTGTGGTTCCGCTGGCTCGACGAGCCCTACCATGTAATCCCGGTACTCGCCGTCGTTTTCGGTGCCTCGCTGCTGTGCTCACACTACTTCGCAACAAACCCGGACGAAAAGCTCCTTGATCTCCTCGAACGCTATGTGCGTCATGACCCCGAGGCCGTTCGACAACTCTCTGAGCATGCGCAGACGGCAGATGAGGAACGCCCGAGCTATCGACACAGGCAAGACCCTGACAATGCGTAGTGTTTTTCTTGCGGCGGCTCTGATTGCTGTTCCCGGCCACGCCAGTGATCCCTTCGCCTGCGTGGAGGAAGATGTGGCCGCTGCATTCCTCGGTAACTGGTTCCAGGGCTCACTGCCTGCCTACTCCACCGAGGCAACGGGCGACTTCACGAAGCTATTCCTGCCCGAGGGCTTTTCGCTGGTGGGCACCAGAATTGACGGAACGGGCAGGACCGTGGTGTACCGATCGGAGCAGGACAAGGGGACCGCCTACCGTGCGGCAATCGCCGCCATGGAGAACAACGGCTGGTGGGAAACCGGGCACCCCGGGCACGTGAGGGGTGCCTTCAACACCGGAAGTCGCCCGAGCAGCGCATTGCTGTGCCGCGATGGCCGGGAACGGTCCCTCGTCGTCTCAGCGGTGAAGCGTGCCGGCAAGACCTTCATTTCCTATGCGGAAGGAACGGGCGGCATGCGCTGCGACTTCCCGGGCGTCCCCGCCTGGGCGGCGTCGCCCGCGGCACGCCGCGGGGCACCCATGCCGGACCTCTACCTTCCGGACAACATAGCCGCCGGCTACCCCGGCGCCACCGGCGGTGACTTCCAGCAGACTTCCTAGGTCGATGTTGCTTCACTGGAAGACAGGCAAGCGATCGCAGCGGACCTGGAGGACCAGCTTCGCGAGCAGGGGTGGCAGCGCCAGGGCCGCTGGGTCACCAAGGACGCCACAGGGTCGACCTGGACGCGACAAATCGATGGCGGACAACACGCCGTGGCGAATCTGCTGTTGATGCGCGCGGGCGATACCGCCGAGCGCCTCAGCATCAATGTCGCCTGGTCACCGGACCCGAACGGTGACCAACTCATGGTGAGCCCTGCGGGCGTTGTCACAGGCCAGCGGTTGATGCGTGTTCCGATGCCGAAGGAATAGCTGTCGAGAACGTGCTGTGAAGAGGTGTACGCGGCTCAGCCTGAAAGACGACCGATGCGAGCCTTCGGTAAACGGAGAACACCTGGCCGCTGGCGCACTGATCACACTGCTCCTGGCTGCTTGCAGCGGCCCCGCCGGCGGCGAGTGTGTGGGCAGCCTGGGCGCTAGTGTTTTCCATGGGTGGCGCGGCCGGATGACCAAGCGCCTGCCCGTTGGTGAGCACGCACCGCAAACGGGGCACGTGGCTACCCCGAGGTCTTCGGATACTCATCGATGGAAAAGCCAGAAGCATCAATCATGAAAACGACATTCACAGAGGCTTTGTAACCATTCAGTGAGACCGAGTGGGTTGCCCGGAGAGCTGATACGGTCAACAGGTTTGCGCCGGGCAACAGGCAGCAGTAGACCTTTGACCTTCGACCGGCGCTCACCGCTCCCCATCCGGGCTAACGTGCATTCCACGGTCCTGGTCACCCGGTTAACAACTGAATCTTTAGGATCAGGTTTGCAGGTACTCAATACACTTAAGCCTTTGACATAAGAAGATCCTTTTTGTAGCGTTCGTTAAAAAAACCAGTGCAGCGTTTGGGAGAGTGAAGATCCATGGGCAGGCCAGCCAAGTTCGAGCAGGATGAACTCCTGAAGCGCGCGACCCGCCTCTTTTGGTCAAAGGGCTCGGACGCCCTGTCAACGCGTGATCTCGAAGAGGGGCTCGATCTTCGAGCCCCGGCAATCTACCGGCGCTTCCCGAGCAAGAACGATCTCCTCGCGCGATGCATCGACTATTATGTCGACAATGTCATCGTGTTCCGCGTCCGGCGCTATCTCGAAGCCGCAGACGATCCGCTGAAAGGCCTGCATGACTTCTTCACGTCGACGCTCCAGCCCTATGACTGCAAGCCCCGAGTTCGGGGTTGTCTGCTGGCGAGCACGGCGGCGCACGCCAACGGCCAAGTCCCGGAAGTTCGCGCCGCGATTTTTCGCGGCTGGCGCCTGATCGACACCGCCTTCCAGCAACAGATCCTGCGCGCCCAGCGAGCCGGTCAGATCGACCCGGACCTGGACCCCGGAGCGCTAAGCCAGGCCCTCATCATGTCGCTGGAGGGCCTGTTGACGATCATCCGGGCGGGCGACACCGATTTGCGACCCGGCATCGACATGATCTTTCGCCTCCTTGGCGGACGGTTGATGACGCCGTGAACCCGGTGACCGGTAGAGAAGGGAAGGAGGAATGAAGCGATTCGCGCTCGGGATTATCGGCTTACCGGTCCTGCGCGCAGTGGCGGCATACGCGCTGCGGGAGGCCGTCACCGTGCTGCTGGTTGAGCGAGTGGCGGAGCGCAACCTCACCTCAAGCCGAGTTCCAAGGAGCCTGTTGATCGTAGCCGCTATCGCCATGGCAATACCTCTTGGCGCTGTCGCCGAGACCGGGCGTGCGCGTCCTAACATCCTCCTTGTACTCCTCGACGATGCGGGCTTCACAGACTTTGGCGCCTATGGCAGCGACACCGTAACGCCGAATATCGACGAGCTGGGCCAGGCTGGTGTCATGCTCAGCAGGTACTACACGCATCCACAATGCGGGCCAACCCGCGCATCGCTGCTGACCGGACAAGACAACCATGTGGTCGGCGCCGGCAGTATCACCGAAGTCTTGACGGACGAGATGCGCGCGTTGCCGGCCTACAGCATGCGGTGGCAAGAGGAGCAGAAGACCATCGCTTCGCGGCTCAAGGCGGCCGGCTACCAGACCTTCGTGGCTGGCAAGTGGGGAATCGGTGCTATCGGCGCCAACCTCCCGCATCGTTTCGGATTTGATCGTTCGTGGGTCCTCGATTCGACCGGGTCGAGCAACTACCGCGCAAAATCCTACTTGCCGCTCTACAAGGAAGTGAAGTGGTTCGAGAACGGTAAGCGCATCTCCCTGCCCGAAGACTTCTACTCCTCCCGCGACATCGTCGACAAGATGATCGAGTACCTGGACGGGGCTGAGCCGGACAAGCCGTTTTTTGGCTACCTGGCTTTTCAGGCCATTCACATCCCCGTCCAGGTCCCAACCGAGTACATCGACAAGTACGATGGCGTGTTTGATCGCGGCTGGGACGTAATGCGTGAGGAACGGCTGCGAAAGGCGATTGAGCTGGGTGTTTTCCCTCCGGGTACCCGCCTCTCTGACAAAGCGCACAAGTCGCGAAGCTGGGATGCACTGAGCGACAAGGAAAAGGTGTACTGGTCTCGGGTCATGCAGGTCAACGCCGGAATGATGGAGGCGGCCGACTTTCACCTGGGTCGCCTGCTCGACCATTTGCAGACCCAAGGAGAGCTCGACAATACGATCGTCATCGTCACATCGGACAACGGTCCCGAGTACAATACGCTTGGCAAAACATCCTCACCTGCCTCGCTGGCCTTGGAACGTGCATGGATGGCAATTGAAGGTTGGGACGTAACTTACGAGAATCTGGGGCAGCCAGGCAGTATGGGCGCGATCGGTCAGGAGTGGGCGTCGGTTTCTGCAGCGCCGTTTCACCTGTTCAAGTTCAACGCCTCCGAGGGGGGGCTGCGCGTGCCGATGATCATCGCAGGTCCCGGCATCGAAGCCCTCGGTTTTGTAGGCGGCCGGTCTCAGGTTGCGGATATTGCCCCGACCCTGCTGGACGCTGCCGGCGTGACCTTCGCGCCTGACGAATTCTACGGACGCAGTTTGATGCCTATGCTGGCCGGTCATGTAGGCGAGGTGTACGGCGAGGAAGACTCGTTCGCCTTTGAGGTAAGTGGCGCCGCCGCGCTTTATCGCGGCAACTGGAAAATCACCAAAACGCCCGAACCGTTTGGCGATGGGGAGTGGCACCTGTACGACGTTGTGTCCGACCCGGGTGAAACTAACGATGTCTCGGCAAAGCACCCGGCTGTGTTCCAGGAAATGCTGAACGAGTATCAGTTTTACGCCAACGATGTCGGCGTGTTCGAGATGGCTGCGGGCGATAGCGCGCGGAAACAACTTGCTATCAACGGGATCAAGAAGTTCTCGGCCAACTACTGGTACTTGTTGCTGGCATTTTTGGCGGCTTTGACTGCCATTCTGTATGGCATGTGCCGTTTGTTCAGGCTCGTCGGCCGGCATCGCATTTCACCACCGGAGAGGACCTAGACTATGAAATGGTGGAAGTACGCCTTGATCGGTATACCGTTGCTGGTGGTGATCGTTTACGTCGGGTTGCCCCGCGTGCTGCATGTCCTGGGGCTCCATCCAAGCCACCACGTTCCACCGTTTGACCTGGCGGGCAAGCGTGCCTTGATCATCACCACCAGCCACGACACCCTGGGCGAGACCGGTAAGGCGACCGGTGTGTTCGGCTCGGAGATGAGCGTGCCGTACTACGTGTTCCTGGATGCGGGCATGGCGGTCGACATTGCGTCGATTCAGGGTGGCGAGATTCCCGTTGAACCGCATTCTATGGGCTGGCCGTTGGCCACGCCCGAGGACAGACGCTTCAGGAAAGACCCGGCCGCTATGTCCAAGCTGAAAAATTCCATTCCCATCAGTCAAATCGATCCCGCCAGGTACGATGTCTACTACATGGCTGGCGGTTGGGGTGCGGCCTATGACCTCGCGCAGTCCGATGAGTTGGCGGACGTCATCACCAGGGCCAACGCAAACGGAAAGATCCTGAGCTCGGTGTGCCACGGCGCATTGGGCCTGGTCAGCGCGAAGGCCGAAGATGGCTCACCGCTCATTGAGGGAAGAAGAGTGACCGGCGTCACCGATCGCCAAATCAGGCAGCTCGGCATAGAGGTCACGCCAAAGCATCCCGAGACGGAGCTACGAAAGGCCGGTGCGGAGTTCGAATCACGGACGGCTTTCGTGGATATGTTCGCAACCCACGTCGTCGTGGACGGCAACATCGTCACCGGCCAGAACCAGAACAGTGGCTACGAGACGGCTCACCGCGTCCTGGAAATCCTGGCGGACTAATCACGCCATGCCAGGCGTCCGGCACCCACAGTGGATACCCTTTGCCGCCCAGGTCGCGGACGTTTCGTTCCGCAAAGGCGATGCCCCCTTGTTGGCGAGCAAGGGAGAGCATCCCGCCGCACCAGCAGATCCCGATCTTCGCATGCAGGGGTACGGTCAGGCGCACCCTCGCCGATGACAACGTCCGGAAAGAATCCACGCTGCTGCTTGTGCTGATTCCTTGACCGCCAAGAGCGCTCGCTGAGCTGCCACAGCAAGTCACACCCTCAGGGGGCATCGGCACCCTGCCTAGCTCCCGGTGCCTCCCTGCGCGCGCAGGGCTTCGTAGGCCTTCAGTTGCCCCGGCCATAGCTCACCGTTGTCGCTACGCCCCAGAAACACCTTGAAGAGGTTCGTGCCGTCAGCAGTATTGAAAGTCAGCGCATGGGCGATACGCCCGGCATGACGCCTGTCCTGGAAGCCGATATGGTCAATGGCGTCGAGACGCAGGTGACCTTCGAACCCCGGGCGGGTCCCCTTGAGATTGTAGAAACCCCGTCCGACTTCTCCCGGCGGAAAAGGCCCCTTGTATTCAAAGACGCAGCCGCCATGGAGGACGATCGTGACCACGTCCCCCCAGCTGGGAAGCTGTTCGAGGATTTCCCGAGCGCGCGCCCCCGGGAGCGTGACCGTGGGTGTAGAAGTATCGGGGCTCGCCTTATCACTCACCCTCGTCTCTGTCGCGGCGCCTGAAGTGCCTTCACTCATCAGCTCAGTCTCCTGCTCCCTAGTACGTGTACCTGGATCGTGGTGATGCCATCGAACAAATGATAGTAATTATCATATGCATTGACGCCTCAGCAAGCGCTGCTGGCCATGCCCGGGCACAGGCGCTAGCCTGAGTAGAGAAGTCATCGAATGCCCCGCGCAGACCTACGATCACAGCGTCATGCACGGCCCAGAAAGCTGCCATGGCACTTCGACGCGTCGAGGATGCCGAAGGCAAGGGCGGTGGGGGCACGGCGAGCCAGGCAGCAACGGAGCAGTGAACAATGAGCCAGCCGAGTGATTCCCGTGCCGTGGAGACGGCGCGCGCGTACTACAACAGCGATGATGCGGATACCTTCTATGCCGAGGTCTGGGGCGGCGAGGACATCCATGTCGGCCTCTATGCCGGCCCCGACGAGCCGATTGCCGAGGCCAGCCGCCGCACCGTTGCGCGCATGGCCGAGCTCGCTGCGCCGCTGGCCCCCGACACACGGGTGCTGGACCTGGGCGCCGGCTACGGCGGTGCCATGCGCTATCTCGCCCGCGCATTCGGCTGCTCCTGCGTCGCCCTGAACCTCGCCGAGGTGGAGAACGAGCGCAATCGCCGCATGACGCACGAAGCGGGCCTCGATGCGCAGGTCGACGTCGTCTCCGGTGACTTCACGGCGCTCGCCTTCGAGGATGCCACCTTCGATCGAGCCTGGTCCCAGGAGGCGTTTCTGCACGCCGGCGACCGCGCCGCTGTCTGCGCGGAGGCCGCCCGCGTGCTGAAACCCGGCGGGCTCCTGGTCTTCACGGACCCGATGCAGGTGGACGATGCCCCCGCCGACCGGCTGGGGCCGGTCTACGACCGCCTCCACCTCGCTTCGCTGGCATCGCCGCGCTTCTACCGCGAGACCCTGTGCGCGCTGGGCATGCGGGAGGTGACCTTCGACGAGCAGCCACAGCAGCTCGTGCGCCATTACGCGCGGGTGCGCGACGTCCTGGCCGGGTCGACCGAGCAACTGCACAACAAGGGGGTCAGCGACGGGTACATCGAGCGCATGAAGGCCGGCCTGGGCCACTGGGTGGATGGCGGCCGGGAAGGCCTGCTGACCTGGGGGATCTTCGTCTTCGAAAAGGCAACGCCTTAACGGCCGCGCGCACGAGAATGCCGGCGACAGCCCTTGCCCACTCGCTAGCATCCTGCCCGCCCCGGCCGGGCCGGGACGCCCCTCGGCACCGGGCGTGAGCGGCCCGCTGTTTCCAACCTGAGTACTGCAGACCATGGTTCACCGCGGCCGGAACCTCTAGAATCCGGCGCAGCGGCTACCGCAGCAGGCCAGCGGCCCACAGCTACCACCCGGGAACCCGCGGCCCCTGTCCCGGACTGTCAGGCGTGACCATGAACATTCAGAGACACACCGTCGTTTCCTTCCACTACACCCTGCGCGACGCCAGCGGCGAGGCGCTGGAGACCTCACGCGACGGCGAGCCCAGCCTCTACCTGCACGGCGCGGGCAACCTCCTGCCCGGCCTCGAGCGCAAGTTCGAAGGCGGGGCTGAAGGCGATGTCTTCAGCGTCGCGCTGGACGCTGCAGAGGCCTACGGTGAGCGCGACCCCGCCCGGCAGCAACGGGTACCCATCAAGCACCTGCTGTACCGGGGCCGTCTGCGGCCGGGCATGCTCGTGCAGGTCAACACCGCCGAGGGACGCCGGCCTGCCACGGTCCTCAAGGTGGGCAAGTTCAGCGCGGACCTCGATACGAATCACCCCCTGGCCGGCCGCGATCTCGTGTTCGACGTCGAGATTCTTGGTGTGCGGGCAGCGACCGAGGAAGAGATCGCCCATCGGCATGCGCACGGGCCCGGTGGGCACCAGCATTGACCCTTTGCCAGCCCCGATCGCTGTGGCACGTCGGCCGGGGAAGACGGCACCGCGTCATCGCTGGACGGGTGCTTCCGAGAGCGTCCCGAGTTCCTCCGCGAGGAGATCATAGACGACGCGGATACGACGGCTGGTATGCAGTTCCCGGTGGGACACGAGCCAGATCGGGATCGGCGGGTTGAAGTGATTCGGCAAGACGCAAACGAGGTCCGGGAACAGTCCGCCGGTATCCATGGGCAGGAAGCCGAAGCCGAGCCCCTCCCGGATAAGCTGCAGCATGCAGTTGCCGCTGCCCGATGACACCCGGAACTGGTCGAGGTGCAGTTCGAGCCCCTGCTCCGCGAGCCCCTCGAGCAGCGCTGCCGTGTCGTCGATGCCGACAAAATCCCGGTCCTTGAGGTCATCGAAATCGCGCGGCATGCCGACCCTGTCCAGCAGGCTCCGCGCGGCATAGATACGGCCCCTCAGGAAGCCGACGCGCCGGGCGATGAGATCAGGCTGTACCGGTTGCGCGTGGCGGATGGCGATGTCGGCCTCGCGCCGGATGAGGTCGCGGACCCGGTCAGAAGCCACCACCTCGACGACGATACCCGGTGCCTGTTCGCGCAGCTTGCGCAGCATGGGCGGCAGGCAGTAGGTCGCCATCATCTCCGACGCCGTAATGCGTACGCGACCCTCGATCGCCTGGGACTGCCCGGATGCCGCGAGCGATACCCGGTTTGCCGCCTCACCCATCACGCGAACGTGTTCGAGCAGCTCCAGACCTGCCGTGGTCAGTTGCAGCTTCCGGTGCCCTCGCTCGAACAGGATCACGCCGAGCGACTGCTCGAGGCCTGTCACCTGCCGGCTCAGCGTCGGCTGGGTCTGGTTGAGCGCGCGGGCGGCAGCAGAAAGCGACCCCTCTTCAGAAGCGACGAGGAACGCCCGGACCTGGTTCCAATCGAAGGCGATATCGCTCCAGTTCATTGGTTTTTGTATGGCTGACCCACTACAAAGAGCATTCTATCTGCAATGCATGCATGGTCCAATGAGCCATCAGACAACGCAAACCCGCAGAGGACGCCGCCGTGGCCGTGACATCATCGGATTTCTGGGACCGGGTCGCTCCGAGTTACAGCAGGCAACCCATTGCCGACACCGAGACCTATGCACGGAAGCTGGCGGCAACGCAGGCGTTCATGCAGCCCTCGATGGCGGTGCTGGAGTTCGGCTGCGGCACCGGATCGACAGCGCTCGAGCATGCCCGCCATGTGGCACGGATCGACGCGACCGACGTGTCAGCGGCGATGATCGCGATCGGACAGCAGAAGGCGCGGGACGCCGGCATCGAAAACGTCAGCTTCAGGCAGGCCGGCGTGGAGGACTTCGAGGCGCCGGACGACAGCTACGACATGGTCCTGGCGCTGAACCTCCTTCACCTGCTGCCGGACCGAAGGGCCGCCCTGGCCAGGGTTCACCGAATCCTGAAACCCGGCGGCCTGTTGGTCTCCAGCACGGTCTGCCTCGCCGACCGGCTGTGGTTCCTCCGCCCCGTTATTCCGGTCATGCAATGGCTGGGCAAGGCACCCTACGTGAGCTTCCTGCGTGCCGGGAACATGCGGCGGGAGGTGGCGTCTGCCGGTTTCGAGGAACAGGAGCACTGGACCCACGGACGCACGAACAGCCTGTTCCTGGTAGCGAGGAAAGTCGATTCCACCTGACCCGGGAAGCGATCGGCGATGCATTGTCTGACTGAGGTCTGACTGAGGTCTGACTGAGGTCTGACTGAGGTCTGACTGCGTATCGGCAGGTTATGTCAGGGTGCGGCCGGCAAGCCGGCTATCGCCTTGCGAACGGCACCGCGCACCGCATCATGGTCGATGCGGTTGGCGTCTTCGATCACCATGCTGATCTGTACCCGCCAGAGCACCTCCACCGAGGCCGCGTCCAGGAACACCAGTTCCATTTCCGCGGTCTCGACCGGACCGCTCAATGCTTCAGCATTATCGGCGGAAGCGCCGTCGATCTGGCGGTTCACGGAGCTCCCGTAGAGCATGTCGTTGGACCCACCGTAGGACAGCTGCCCATCATTGAACCCGGGCGCCGCGATGTACTCGATCAGGAATTCGGCCTCGGCCCGGTCGACGCGCCGGTAGCCGAGTTCCGCCATCTCCGCTTCCACGCCCGCGCGAATCGAGGGGCTCTTCCGCGCCAGCATATCCTTGCTGTAGGTCGTCTGCGACGGCGGGTCGCTGCGCCAGGCGTAACGCGTATAGCCGGTACCCGCGAAGGCTTCCGTGGCAGCCGGTGTGACATCCACACCGCTGCAGCCGAGCATGAACGCAAGACATGCCGGCACCAGGAGGCGGGCGCACAAAGACCCAGAAAGCAAGCCTTCCCTCATGATACCCATAACGCGACCTCCTCACCCCAGGCCGCGAAAAGCATAGTGCAGGCGATATCGAATTTACACCACGCTTTTTCCGGGGACTTTCCCGGGGCCTTTCCCGGATCTTTTTCTGGGGCTCTTTCTGCGGCTTTCAGATCGCGACGTCTGCACACCCCAAGCGCGACGCTCCCAGGTGATACTGCCTCGCCACCGATGCCACGCGTGAACCAAGATAACGTGCTGTTTCGAGGTCGACGCCTTCGATGACCCCTGCCGGCGCGTGGGCGATGAGACCACTCTGAGCGCCCATGCGGTTACGGCCCGCCGCATCGAACCCACCCGGCAGGTCGATGCCAACCCAGAGCATGCCGTGCTGGTTCGCAAAGACAGAGAGGTACTGGATGGTGCTCAGCTGGTCGCCGCTCGGATTGTTGCCAACGGTAAAGCCGGCCGCGAACTTGCCCGCCCAGCGCCGCTGGAACCAGAACTCGCTGGTCGCATCGGCGAAGGCCTTGAATTGGGCCGAGACGGATCCCATGAAGGTCGGCGACCCGAAGATGATGGCGTCGGCCCGGCTCAGCGCCTCCAGCACCCCACTGTTACGGTAGCGGCCCGCTTCCATATCCGCGCCTTCAAGGCAGACGGAAAACGCTTCGATACCATCGACCCGTGATGCACCGCTCAAGGCGGCCTCGGCCAGCCGGGCAGTGGTGCCCGTCACGCTGTGGTACACCACCGCGACTCTTGCTTCGCTGTTCATAGTAACTCTCCTTTGTTGCAGACCTGACTGTTGCAGACCTGACTGTTGTAGAACTGACTGTTGCGGTACTGACGTTGATCCCTTCAATCAAGACCTTCGGGCCTCAAGACGTTGTGCCGTGACCGTTGCGAAAATCCCGGCGCCGATAATTGCAGCACCGAGCCAGGTCATGGGGCTGTAGCGCTCACCCAGGAAGACGGTCGCCGCCATCAGGCTCACGGCCGCCGCCACAAATCCGACCTGGCTGAGAAGTACCGGCCCGCCATCGCGCTGCAGGCGGTAGAACAGGGGAAAGTTCAGGCCGGAGAGCAGCAGCTGCACTGCAATCAGCTCCTTGATCGCTGCCAGCTCAGCCAGCGGTAACGCGCGCAGGGTCCCGAAAATGATCAAGGCAAAGCACAACGTGGCAAAGGCGTGGCCCCAGAAAGCCAGCGCGTTTGGTGCGGCGCCAGGAGGCCAGTACCGGCTTCGGTAGACATTGCCGCTCGCCAGTGCCACGGGAACCGCCGCCGCCCCGAGCAGCCAGCCGAGTGCCGGGGCCTCCGGGGAAACACCGCGCGTGAGGCTGACAAGGGTCGCGCCGATCAACCCGGTCACGATGCCGACCATGCCGAGGCGGTCCGGCGTCTTCATGCCCAGCACCGTGGCGAGCAGCAGCGTGAACACGGGGGACAACGCGAACATCAGGCCCGTGTAACCCGCGCCTACTTCCGGTATGACAGTGAACAGCAGGAGGTTGGGGATGATGAAAGATATGAGCGCGGATATTGCCGTGTAGCGCAGCACCTTAGCTCCGGGCAGGCGGAGCCCCCGGCGCGTCAGCTGCGTCGGCAGCAGCATCAGCACCACACCGGCTGATACGATCCCGGCCCAGACAAGCGCGGGGATGCCGGCCTCGCTCGCCACCTTGCCCAGCGGCAACTTCATACCCAGCAGGCTGCCGCTGGCGAGTAGCAGTGCATGGGGGGCGAGGAGCCAATGCCCTGGCCTGGCCGCAGCATCCTCCCACAAGGGCGTGGCCAGGCCAGTCAGTCGCCTTTCCGGTGTTTCGATACCCGCTGTCGTCATGCCCTGTTCCTCCGTATCCGAGGGGGAACAGCCTACGGGCAGGGCAGGGCGGAATAATCGCCCTCAGAAGAAAATGACTGGTAACAGCGGCTGACGAATCACCGTCCCGAGCGGCTCATTCCCAGTAAGGCGGATCCCTGAAATGCTCCGCGAGAAAATCGGCGAAGGCGCGCACTTTCGGCGACAGGTGGCGCCGCTGCGGGTACACGAGGTAGATGGAGATCTCCGGCGAACGATAGTCACCGAGCACTGCGACAAGGCGGTTCTTGCGGAGGTCATCACCCACCAGGAACGCCGGCGTTCGTGCAATACCCATTCCGGCCAGCAACGATTCCCGGAGCGCAAGACTGTTGTTCGCCTGCAGCCGTCCCCTGACCGTGACCTGTTCCGGCTCACCATCGGGCGCCAGGAAGTGCCACTGCAACGCCGAGTGCTGCAGGCTGTAACCGAGCACCTCATGGGCCCGCAGGTCTGCCGGGGATTTAGGCTCGCCGTGGCGCGCGAGGTACTCCGGCGCGGCCACAATCACATGCCGGCAGCGAGCAAGACGACGCGCGACGAGGCTGGAGTCAGGCAGGTCACTGATACGCACCGAGACGTCAAAACCCTCTTCGATCACGTCGAGCTTGCGGTCGTTCAGGTCCATCTCGACCGACAGTTCCGGGTTCGCGCGAAGGAAGGCGGGCAGTAACGGCGCGACGTGAAGGATACCGAAGGACATCGGCACGTTGACCTTGAGAACGCCCCGTGGCTTCTGCTGCAGGAAAGAAACCTCGGCCTTCGCCTCCGCAAGGTCATCGAGGCCACGGCTCGCCCTGTCGTGGAAAATCTTTCCCGCCTCCGTGAGGCTCAGGCGCCGCGTGGTGCGATGCAGCAATCGCACTCCCAGGCTCTCCTCGAGGCGACTCACCTGCTTGCTCACCGCCGGACGAGAGACCTTCAGGCGCTCGGCAGCGCGCGTGAAGCTGCCCGCATCGACGACCGCGACAAAGACGGCGATATCGTTAAGGTCTTCCACCCGGGGCCCACTCGTAACGATCCGTGAACAGAGTCTTTCAAAACGGGACGATTATCAACGACTGATCCGGCACTAGGGTTTGCCCAGGCAACCACACCTGGAGAAAACCATGAAACAGAAAGCGCTTTCCCTCACCGTCGGGCTCCTGCTGGCCATTTCGTTCACGGCAAACGCCGACCGGGAGGTTGGAACCAGCCCCTGGGGCCCGGCCGACGAAATCGGCCGCCTGAACCTCATGAACGAGAGCTCGAGAGCGGCCGTGAATCGCTCCGGGTTTGTCGGAGGCTCCAGACCTTGAGAGGATGGAGCGATGAACAAACGACCGAAGTATCCACCGGAGTTCCGGGAGCGAGCTGTTCGCATGGTGCTTGAGCATCAGGGAGAGCATGGCTCTCAGTGGG